>NZ_CP079737.1:2703909-3004343 GCF_019916025.1 Paraclostridium bifermentans
ATCCTTCTACTTTGTCGTTTTCAATATTTTTAGCTGTTAGCATTATTACAGGTATATTTTTTAAATCTTTATCACTTCTAATTTTCTTTAAAAGGTCTATTCCACTTATATTTGGAAGCATCCAATCCAATAATATTAAATCAGGCATTATCTCTTTTGCTTTTATAAATCCATCAAAACCATCGTATGAATAATGAACCTCATAATCCATAGTTTCTAGGTTAAATTTTAAAAGCTCTACAATATGCTTTTCATCATCTATAACTAACACTTTAGTTTTCATCTTAAGTTAGCCCCTCTCTACTTTACTTCAAGTATCATACCTAGCCTTTTTGTTGTTTGATTATGTTTTCTATATGAATGAAACTTATCACTATTACAACTAGTGCATATGTTTAAATTAACTATATTTTCTTTTTTCACACCACAACTTGTCAATATCAATTCATTTACTTTCCATAAATCTAGATAGTACTTGCTTTCTTTAATTATATAAAATTTTTCATCTCTATTTGTAATAATTGTGTTAAATTTTTCAATTAAATCTTTAGATACCTCATAACAACAAGGTCCAATTGAAGGTCCTAATACACAAACCAAATCTTCAGGGTTTGTTCCATACAGCTTTTCCATATTTTCAATAGATTTTTGAGTTATTTTTGAATATGTACCTCTCCACCCTGCATGACAAAGTGCTACAGCTTCCTTCTTAGGATCCACAATAGCCACAGGAACACAATCTGCAACAAAAACTAATAGTGGAGTTTTTTTCAAATTTGTAACTAAAGCATCCCCTTCTTTTATTTTTCCTATATCTTCTTTTTTTATTATGTTTACTATATCTGAGTGAGTTTGTTTATTATTTGTTAAGTTCTCAAAATTCATATTTAACTCTTTACAAAGATTTTCTTTATCAGACTTCGATGCCATATCAATATTTATATTGGAAAATGCTAAGTTTACAAAATCACACTTTTTATCAAATTCTTCAAATCTTATATAGTTTTTCATACTCAATCACCTTTTTTCTGTTAGTATATTTTTCAGCTCTTTAACAAATGTATTTATATCTTTAAATTGTCTATATACTGATGCAAATCTTACATACGCTACTTCATCTACATCTTTTAATTTATCCATTACCATCTCACCTATCTTTTTACTTTCTATTTCTGATAAGTAAGCCTTGTTTATTTCATTTTCTATGTAATGTATTATTTCTTCAACTTGCTCTATTGAAACAGGCCTTTTTTCAGAAGACTTCAATATACCATTTTTTATTTTATTTCTATCAAAATATTCTCTACTATTATCTTTTTTTATAACCATAATAGGAGTTAATTCTATTTTTTCGTATGTAGTAAATCTCTTTTTACAAGATTCACACTCTCTTCGTCTTCTTATAGATTGACCATCTGTATGTCTTGAGTCTATTACCTTTGATTCTTTATAATTGCAGTAAGGACATAACAAAGCCTATCCCTCCTTTTTTCTTATGTCTTTTATATATTAAATTCATCTAAACTATGATCTTGACCTTGGTTTACTATAATTGTATCACATCCTATTTTTATTATATCATTCCAAAAAACAACTTGCCCATCATAATTTCTTGAAAAAAAGTTCATGCCTCCATCACCTTCAATTGTGAATGATAAAATTTTTCCTTCATTCGTATCCATCTCTATATCTGTAATAAATCCCATTCTTTTACCATTTTTAACATTTATTACTTCTTTATCCATTATATCAGAAATTCTAATCATATTATAATCTACCTCCTCTTAAAAATAAATATGTACAAGAATAAAAAAAAATGACCATACTGGCCATTTTAAATTATTTTTTTAATTCTATCATACTTATAAATTTTTCAACTAATTCTGGATCAAACTGACTTCCCGAACATTTTCTAAGCTCTTTTATAGCTTCTTCATGACCTTTTCTATTATTGTAAGGTCTATGAGATGTCATTGCATCAAAACTATCTGCTATGGATATTATTCTAGCTAAATATGGGATTTCCTTTCCTTTTAAATGGTCTGGATACCCTCTTCCATCGTATCTTTCATGGTGATGTTTTATAGCTGGCAATAGTTCTTCAAATGCTTTTACATGCTTTATTAACTCTACTCCAAGTTCCGGATGTTTTTTTAACATATCATACTCTAGATCAGTTAGACTTCCTTTTTTATTTAATACTTCTTCTGGAATTTCAATTTTACCTATATCATGAAGATAAGCTGCTAGTTTTAAACGCAGTTTATCTTTTTCATTGAGATTTAAATAGTTTGAAAACCAACCTAGATATATGACTACTCTTTCTGTATGTCCATATGTATATCTGTCTTTTTTATTTATCATGTTTATAAGTCTTTTTAATGAATTAGCTGTTTCTTCATCTATGTATATATGATCTGAAATTTCTTCTAAAACACTATAATATACTTCTACCCTATTTTTATTAAGTGATTTAGCCCTATAAAGAGCATCATCTGCCGTATTTATAAACTGATGCTTATTACTTGCCCTTAGCGGATATGATGAAACTCCTATAGATATGGTCATGTTTTTATTTGGTTGATTTTCTTGCCCGTAAAAGTATGTGTTTTCTATATTTATTCTGATTCTCTCTCCAACTATTATAGCATCTTCTTCCACAGTATTTGGAAGAATTACAGCAAACTCTTCGCCTCCATATCTTGCTACAATATCATGTTCTCTTACACTTTCTTTTAAAATTTGACCTACATCTTTTAAAACAACATCCCCTGCCTGATGCCCATTTATATCGTTGTAATTTTTAAAATAATCAATATCCATAAACAACATCGAGATTGAGGTATTTTCACTATCAGCACACTCCATTAGTGTTTCTAATGATTCTTGAAAATATCTATGATTATATAAACCCGTAAGTTCATCTACATTAGCTAGATTTTGAAGCTCTTTACTATGCTCTTTTTCTATATTAACGTACATTCCTAGTATCCATGACGTTACAAAAAAAGCACTTACTATAACTATATCAATTTGAAAGTAATTTGTTATTAATTCTTTAGCTGGTTCTTGAAGATGAGCTCCAAATTGTATTGATAGTACATCCACTCCACAAACTAATATAGAACAAATTATAGAAACAAAAATAGCATAATTTCGCCCAAATTGTATTGCAGATATTATAATTATAAAAATATATAGAAATTTATAAGGACTCTCTTCTTTACCTGTTGACATTATTATTATTGTACAAATTAGCATTAATAAAATTGTTTCTATATTATCCCTAGATTTCGCTGGATTTTCCACAAGATTATACTGTATTTTCGATAACCATATAAAGTAAACTATTAGGAGTATTATTATTGCTACTATATATATATATAACAGTATATAATTATAGCTTTTTATTGTTGTGTAAGAACTTATCATAGCTACCATTCCCAAAAGCATATATATAACTTTTATTATTGCTAATATTTCAAATACCTTTTTATTCCTTATATTTTCAAACTCATTCATGCTTTTCTCCTAAATTTCCTTTTTAATTAATAAACCATAAGGATATATCCTTATGGTTTATTTAAAATTACTCTTCTCTTAAAGATTTTGGCATTTCTGGTTCAAAAAATACAAATGTACACATTGTTGATGCACTATTTCCTAAATTCATTGCAAAATCTGAGAATAAATTTGCTAAAAAGTTCATAGCTAATCCCCCTTAAACATCTTTTATTTAAGAAAACAATCTAATTTTAATATAATTGTTTCTCCTAGCTTAGTTATTGCTATAGTCTGTAAAATTATGCCTAATTCTATACAATATACAAACATAGCTAAGTTGTAATTTAAAATTCTAGTAAAATTTAAAATTAAAATCAAAATTATAGTACTAATATAAATATTAAGCCTTTTAAATAATTTTTTTCTAAGCTTTGCTCTAGTTTCTTCCTTCTTTAATGGTTTATTTTTTGTTCCAACTGGAGCCTTTTTATAAAAAATATAATAACATGGTGCTATACTTACTAAACTAATAATATATATATAATCATAACTACAATATTTATTCAAAAAAACATAAATATAAGTAAAAATTAATGTAGTTATAATACTTATTATCAAACATCTATTTGGAGATGTTGCATGTACTCCTCCTGAAAACTTTTTCAAACTAGATGCAACAATAGAAATTAATAAAGCTTCTATTGCTTTCCCTATTATTATTCCTATTAAAATTGTAACTATATAAGCTAATATAGTATGAATCCAAATGAATAATCCATAATTCATAACTTCTATTTCTTCATTACTCTTATTTGCTCTCTTCCCCATTTTATTTGAAATATTATATGAAATACTTTCTATAATAGTCATAATTTTACCCCTATATATTTTAACTTATTTTTTTAGTTACTATATTTAATCCAATAATCAATAAAATAAATATTAGTAATGATGGAAGTGATAATATAGCACTATTAATACTAGTATTACTTGTTAATATTTTTGCAGATATTTTTAATACTTTACTTGCAATAATCATATAAATACCTTCACTAATTGCTAAACATATATATATTTTCGATATATTTATTATAGTTGGTATTATTTGTTGATTCTCTATTTTATAAAAAATCATTCCTATCACAAACATACTTAAAATAGTATGTATACCAAAACTTATAGGTAACATTCTAATACATGTTAATATTAATAAGTAAAACAAAGAGTTTTTAACAATGTTTTTTAAGTTAAAGTTTAAATTAAATAAAATGTATCCAGATAAAACTAAAAAAATACTTTCTGGAAAACTTCTAATTATTACATATGATAATGATGAATTTAACATTCAATTCTCCTCTTCATTAATATTATACACTACGAATTATATCATATTTTACATATTTTTACAATTAATCCACAACTATGCAAATTAAAAAAAATATGCAAAAGTAATAGTACTTTTGCATATTTTTTATATATATTTTCTCATGTTTTTCAAAGCATTTTTCTCTATCCTAGAAACTTGCGCTTGAGAAATACCAATCTCATCAGCTACTTCAATCTGAGTTCTCCCTTTATAAAATCTTAAATCTAAAACCAATCGTTCTCTTCCATTTAATTTTTTTATAGCTTCTTTAAGAGCTATTTCTTGTAACCAATTTTCATCCGTATCTTTTTTATCTTGAACTTGGTCCATTACAAATATAGCATCTCCATTGTCCTGATATACCGGATCAAATAATGATATAGGATCTTGAATAGCATCTAAAGCCATTACTACATCTTCAACATCTAGTTCAAGCTCTTTAGCTATCTCAGAAACAGTTGGTTCCTTAGAATTAGACCTTACTAGCCTCTCTCTCACTTGAAGAGCTTTATATGCAATGTCTTTTAAGGACCTACTCACCCTTATAGGATTATTATCTCTTAGATACCTCCTTATCTCTCCTATAATCATAGGGACTGCATAAGTTGAAAATCTTACATTTTGACTTAAGTCAAAATTATCAATTGCCTTTATAAGTCCTATACAACCTATTTGAAATAAATCGTCAATATTTTCCCCTCTGTTATTAAACTTTTGAATTACACTCAGAACCAATCTTAGATTTCCTCTTACAAATTCTTGTCTAGCTACTTCATCTCCATTTTTAATTTTTATAAGGAGTTCTGTCATTTGATTATTTTTAAGAACTGGTAACTCAGAGGTATTTACTCCACAGATTTCAACTTTATTTATTTGCATTACAACTCAGTCCTCTCTTAAAAAGTATTTCTTATACAATTATTTACATCTAGTATATTTTTATACTGTTTAAGAGTAATTATTTATTCTCTAAACAAATTTTTTCATCTCTTTTTTTAGTCTAGATATTATCTTTTTCTCCAATCTAGATATGTACGATTGTGATATGCCTAACATCGTAGCAACTTCCTTTTGAGTTCTTTCATTTCCTTTGCTAGCTAGCCCAAATCTTAACTCCATAATTTGTTTTTCTCTATCTGAAAGTCTATCAAGAGCCATAACTAAAAGATCTTTATCTATCTCCTCTTCTATTAACTTGTATATTTCGTCATTTTCTGTTCCTAATATATCAGATAATAAAAGTTCATTCCCATCTAAGTCAACATTAAGAGGCTCATCAAATGATACCTCTGTTTTCTTTTTATTGTTTTTTCTTAAATACATAAGTATTTCATTTTCTATACATCTAGATGCATAAGTAGCTAGCTTTATATTTTTATTTAACTTAAATGTATTCACAGCTTTTATTAAACCTATTGTCCCTATTGATATAAGATCTTCCACATCAATCCCTGTATTTTCAAATTTTCTAGATATATATACTACCAATCTTAAATTTCTTTCAATTAAGATAGATTTTATACTTTCATCATGTTCTAAGTTTTTTAAAAGCTCTTGCTCTTCCTCAGTAGAAAGCGGTGGAGGCAATATATTTACGCCTCCCAAGTAATATAGACTCTTTGGATTTAAAAGACCTAATCTTTTTAATATTTTATAAAAATAACCTATACACTTTGACTTTAATTTTATAAAATTTTTCATAAAACTATCCCCCTTAAATTTTATATACTCATTAATAGTTGTGGATTTAATATAGCGTTATAACCATCTTCATTAAAATTGGAAAGCCCTAATATTACATTAGGTATTTTTTGTCCATCAACTTTTATGTAATCTGATTTTATGCCTATTACCAAGTTGCTATCATTTATCTGCTTTACAGGTATCATTCTAATCCTATAAGATATATTTTTATCAACTTTATCTATAACATTATCAATTGAACTTATATTTATATTTTTAAGATCTAGTTTTTGGAATTCTTCAGGTAAAATTCCATATAATTTATTAGCACTTATAATAACAACTTCACTTTTACTTATCGGATCTTTCAATAAGTTCCCTGTATCTATTAAAGCCTTAAGTTCCACCTCTTTTTCATCTATACATACCGTCATATCCTTTTTCATACTTGCTATATGCTTTAATTCTTTTATGTCATTATAAATATATTTAAGAACTACTCCACTTATATATGTAATTAAGATTATAAAAGATATAGTTAAATGTGTGATGCCTGTACAATATATAATAAAAAACGAACTTCCAGCAATAAAAATATTAACAAAATAAAATATGGTCAAAGTCCTTAAATATCCCTTTAACGATTCATTATTAAATGCTATTTTCGTTACAATTAAAATTAATAATACTTTCATAGGAATTGAAAAAAACAAATTAAAATTATCAAATAAATACAAAATTGAATATATCATTCCAATTGTAGCACCTGTCCATTTTTTCTTCATAGAACTATTATTTTTTGAAATTATAGCAGTGCAACTTATTATTATATAATTTACTAATAAGTTTTCAATTGCATAATATTCTACGTACACCTCCATCCCCCCCTTGAAACATTTACCTATATTATAGTTTAGGTTTAATGAGTTTTATGTCATAATTGATAGTCGAACCAAATTTAATTTATTCTTAAATAAAACAAAAAAACGCAAAAAAAAAGAAGATAGTACTATCTTCTTCTTCTTAGGAATGTTGGAATCTCCATATCATCACTTTCTATGTATGTTGAACTTGTATTTTGTTTAACAACAGTTTCATCTTCTTGTTTTTGTTCTGGCATTACTGGTCTTTGAGGCTCTCGTGCCGGATTATGATTTAAACTGCTTTGTTGAAAGTTTTGATGTTGTCCTTGATTCATTGCGTTGTTTCTATTTATTAAATCTAAATCCATATCTTGTCCATCTTCAAATCCTGTAGCTATAACAGTTATAACAAGATCATCTTTTAAATCTTCTTTTATTGTAGCTCCAAATATTATATTAGCTTCAGAATCACAAGATTCTTGAACTAATGTAGAAGCTTCATTTATTTCAAATAGTCCTAAGTTTGCTCCACCTGTTATATTAAGTAAAACACCCTTAGCTCCTTTTATAGACGTTTCTAGTAATGGTGATTGTATAGCTTGTCTTGCTGCTTCTATAGCTCTGTTTTCGCCTTGAGCTCTTCCCATACCCATATGCGCTAGGCCTTTTTCCTTCATTATAGATTGAACGTCAGCAAAGTCTAGGTTTATTAAACCTGGTGCTGCAATTAAGTCTGATATAGATTCTATACCTTGTTTTAATACATCATCTGCTATTGAAAATGCTTCTAACATAGATGTATTCTTTTGAACTATTTGTAACAATCTATCATTAGGTATAGTTATTAAAGTATCAACTTTTGTCTTTAACTCTTTTATACCTTGTTCTGCATTTTTCATTCTTACTTTACCTTCAAAAGCAAAAGGTTTTGTTACTACTCCTACTGTAAGTATACCCATCTCTTTTGCTAATTGAGCAACTACAGGTGCAGCTCCTGTTCCTGTTCCTCCGCCCATTCCTGCAGTTACAAATACCATATCCGCACCTTCAAGAACTTTGAGTATTTCATCCTTACTTTCTTCTGCAGACTTTTTCCCAACTTCTGGGTTTGCTCCTGCTCCTAAACCTCTAGTAAGTTTCTCTCCAACTTGAATTTTATGCTCAGCTTTAGATGTATATAAAGCTTGTTTATCAGTATTTACAGCTATAAATTCAACACCTTTTAGTTGTGCTTCAACCATTCTGTTGACAGCGTTGTTACCACCGCCACCTACGCCTATTACTTTGATTTTTGCAAAGTTATCCATTTCTACGTCAAAGTTTAGCATCTACAAACCTCCTTATTTAATATTCAAAGTAAATCTATGTATTAATTATATCATTTTATATTAGCATTTTGTTAATATTTAACTAACTTATTCCACAAAAAAGTTCATTTTCCTCTTTTTTTATTGCATAAATTAGATACAATCTGTCTTCTTATAATTGATAAATTATTAAATAACCTTGTCCCAAATACCAATATATCTACATAATACATAGGAACTCCTATTATATATCCTATGTAAGTAAATTTTTTAAAGCCTAATTTAATTTTTAATTTACTTATATCCAGAGTACTCTATTGTATAATGTCATTTAAATATAATACCCAGTTATTATAATAAGCGAACTACCATTAATTACCTATATTATAAATATTCACCTTCTATATTTTACTTTGAAATACCTCCATTATTCAAGTTTTTTATTCATGTTTTTTACAAGAATTTGTAAATATACATAAATTTCGTTATTAATTTGTAAAATTTAATAAACAAAAATTAATTTTCAAAATAATTTGTTGCTTATATTTTAGTAAATATAAGCATTTTGAAATTATAATAAAGTTTAACATCATGGAGAGTATATAGCTTGTTCTTTAGAGGTCAAATCTATATTACCACCTTTTTTATTGTTAGATTTTAAATCAACTAGTATAGCCTTTAATCGATTGATATTATACTCTATATCTTCATCTATCTTCAAAACAATATTTGTGTTATCATCTGTTTTCATGTACATTTTATTTTTATTTATTTTTATGCTTTCAACTTTCCTTGACATATTGTTCTTTTTCAATGTATCTATAGCTAAAATTATGTCATTTGATTTATCTGAATTAATTTGAATCTTTGTGTTTAATTTTTTATTTTTTATTTCAATACCACTTACTAAGGGGATATTCTTGTTCTTTATATTTTTTTGTTCTGATAAAACCAATCCATTTTCACCTATATAAATATAAATTGCTCCTTCTTTTATTATTGCATATTCACTATTTTCTTTAATTGTTATTACTAACTTATCGGGAAACTTCCTACTAACTTTAATATATTTTATGTATGGGTTTGCCAATAATTTTTTTTCTACATCATTTAAATTATATTTAAAAATATTTTTGCCAGTTTCAATATCTCCTATTTTAATTATGTCGCTTTTAGTTATTTTACTATTTCCGTCCACATCGATTTGTTTAAGTTCAAAAATACTACTACTTATACATATATAAATAAATAATATAACTAGCAAAATAAAAGCATATATAGCAAATTTACCCCTCTTATTTAACTTGCATTTATTTTTTTTCATAATAACCCACCTTTAGTATTTTATATATTATAAAATACTACATAACAATAGCTTATCCTTTGTTATTTGATTATTTAATATTTTAAAATTACAAAAAAAGAAATCGTAATAGTGCATAAAACTAATTCGATTTCTTTTTTTATACTAAATTTTTTTTATATTTGCGCCTAGACTTTTCAATGTTTTTTCAATATGCTCATAACCTCGTTCTACATGGCTAATATTAGTAACTTCAGTTATTCCTTCTGCAGCTATACCTGCCAATATCAAGGCTGCTCCTCCTCTTAAATCCGAAGCTTCCACTTTAGCCCCAACAAGTTTATTTACACCCTTCACCATGCAAATATTTTCAGTTATTTTTATTATGTTTGCTCCCATTTTAGAAAGTTCTCCGCAATGCATAAATCGATTTTCAAATATTGATTCATGGAAAATACTAGTGCCTTCACTTAAACATAATAAAGTCATAAGCTGAGATTGCATGTCAGTAGGAAATCCAGGATGAGGCGATGTTTTTATTATATCTATAGGTAAAATTTTACTTGGAGCTTTAAGTTCTAATCCAGTTCCTTTATATTCAATATTACATCCCAATTCTTCTAATCTGCTAACTATAGGGTTCATATGGCTACTTATAACTCTATCAACTTGTAAATACCCTCCAGTTATAGCACTAGCAATCATATAAGTCCCTATTGCAATCCTATCAGGAATTATTGTATGTTCTACAGAATGTAATTTATCTACACCCTCAATTTGAATACAACTAGTTCCTGCTCCACTTACTTTTGCTCCCATTAAATTCAAAAAATTTTGCAAATCTTCTATCTCTGGTTCTCTTGCAGCATTATTTATTATTGTTATTCCCTTTGCTTTTACAGCTGCCAACATCGCATTTTCTGTAGCACCTACACTTGGAAATGTTAAGTTTATAGTATTTCCTACCAAATACTCTCTATTACAATATATATATCCTCTGTCTTCAGTTATTTTTACACCTAATTTATCCAAAGCATATAAATGAAGATCTATCGGTCTAGAACCTATAGAACATCCTCCTGGATAACTTATGCTTATATTGTTAAATCTTCCTATCATTGCCCCCATTACTATAATGGATGATCTTAATTTTTTCATATACTCTTCTTTAACACTGTTTACATTAACATTTTTACTATCTATATATAAAGTATACTCATTGTATTCAACTTTACATCCTATGCTTTTCAATATATCAATCATTACATGTACATCTGATATATCCGGAATGTTTTTTATTATATTTTCAGATTCATTTAGTATAGACGCAGCCATTATAGGCAATACAGAGTTTTTTGCTCCTCTTATATCCAGCCTACCTTCTACTTTGTTGCCTCCACTAATTATATACTTTGACAAAAGTATCCCCCCTAGTAGCAAGTATTTTTAGCCTAAAATATAACTTCTTATATTTTTAATACTATGTACTAGAGGGGAAATATGTTACTTTTTATTTTTTATACCGATTGTCTTAACTTCTTTTACTTCATTTTCACTTATTTTTTCATCTTTACTTTCAACTTTAGCCTCTTTTTTCGGCTTTTTATTGTTTCTATTATAAACTTCCATAACTTCTTTATATATTATGTCTATAGCTTCTGGTTTTCCTATTTCTTTACTCGCATTTGACATGTCTATTAAAAGATCTCTGTCTCCTAATAATTTAAATACTGTATCATTTAAAGTTTCAGCTGTAAGATTTTTTTCTAAAATAGCTATTCCAGCACCTTTGCTTTCTATACTTTTAGCATTGTATTCCTGATGATTTTCTGCTGTATAGGCTTTAGGTATTATTATAGATGGTTTACCAAGAGCTGTTATCTCAGCTAAAGATATAGCCCCTGCACTTCCTATAACTATATCACAAGCGGCTAATGCACTTGCCATATCTTCTAAATATGGTACTACCTTTTGATATGGCTTTAACTGTAAGTCACTTATATCACTCATAAAACCATCATAGAAGTTCTTACCTGTAGCATATATAAACGCTACATCTTCATTAACAAGATTTCTTATTACTACCTTCATAGAATCATTGATTTTTCTTGATCCTCCACTACCTCCGTAGCATAAAACCATTTTTTTATCTTCTTGTATTCCTAACTTTCTTCTTGAATTACTTTTTTTAGATATAAGAATCTCTTTTCTAACCGGATTTCCTGTAAGTACTAATTTATTTCTAGTTTCTTCAGGGAATCTCACATGAGAATCCTCAAAGCTAGTTAAAACTTTAGTTACCATTTTAGCTAAAATTTTATTAGTAACTCCAGGGAAAGAATTTTGCTCATGAATTATAGCTGGAACTTTACCCATAGATGCATTGAATAATACAGGTCCACTAACATATCCTCCAGTTCCTATAACAACATCTGGCTTAAATTTCTTAACAATCCTTCTTGACTGCTCTAATCCTTTAAATAATTTAAATACTCTTTTAACATTATCAAAATCTATTTTTCTTTTAAACCCTTGTACTGTAACAGTTCTTAGTTCATAACCATATTTAGGAACTATTTCAGATTCTATTCCTTTTTCTGTTCCTACAAATACTATTTCAGCATCTGGGTTCTCTTCTTTTATCTTATTTGCTATAGCGATGGCAGGATATACATGTCCTCCCGTTCCTCCACCAGATAATAAAACTTTCATTAACTTTCATCTCCTGTCTAATTCATTTTTACATGTTTAGAGACGTTAAGCACAATCCCTACTGCTGCCATAAATATTATAAGAGAGGTTCCTCCATAACTTATAAATGGTAAGGCGACTCCTGTAACAGGCATTGATGATGTTGCAACAGCTATATTTAAAGCTGCCTGAATACCAATTTGGCCCCCTATACCTACAACAAGCATACATGAAAATACATCAGGACATTTTATTGCAATTCTTATACATCTATATACTAAAAATACAAATAACATTATTACTATTGCACATCCTACAAGGCCAAGTTCTTCTCCTATGATGGCAAATATAAAATCATTTTGAGGTTCGGGTATGTAAAAATACTTTTGTCTACTTTTTCCTAGTCCAAGCCCAAACAGACCACCTGATCCAAGTGCATATAAACCTTGTATAACTTGGTATCCTGCTCCTAGAGGGTCTTTAAATGGATCTATAAATGAAGTAACACGTGCAAGTCTATACGGAGCTGCTAATACCATTACTGCAAATAATCCAACCCCTGCGCCAAACATAGCATAAACAATTTTCATATCCATACCTGCTACAAATATCATTACAAAAGTAACTAATATTACTGTTCCTGCAGTAGATAAATTTGGTTGTAATATTATTAGAGCAAAGAAAATACTAGGTATTATAAGAAGTGGTATAACTCCTTTTGTTAAAGATTTTATTTTATCGTATTTCAATTCTATTAATTTAGCAGTTATTATTATTGTTGCAAATTTAGCTAACTCTGCTGGTTGTATTGTCAACCCTCCAAAACCTAACCATCTTTGAGCTCCATTTAATGAAGTCCCAAGAGGTGAAAGTACTAATAGAAGTAATATAACTACTACTATTCCTAATATTTTTGCATTTTTGTACCAAAATCTGTATTCTATCCTAGATGTAAAAATCATAGCAATAAATCCTATGGTTGCATAAATTACATTTCTCTTTAAAAAATAATAGGAATCATCTAGTTTAAATGTAGATTGTATAAAACTAGCACTAAAAACCATTATGATCCCTATAAATACTAATAACATTGTTGTATAAAATACTACATTGTCAAAATCAGTTTTTATCCCCCTACTAACACGTTTCTTTACTATCTCTTTAGGCATTAATTAGACCTACCTCCATTCCCGGTTATATATCTATAATTTATATATATTCTCTTTGAAGTCTAATCCTCTTGCCTCGAAGTTTGGATACATATCCCAACTTGCACAAGCTGGTGATAATAAAACTACATCCCCTGATTCAGCTATTTCATAAGCTTTTTTTACTGCAGCTTCCATGTCTTCAACTTTTGATATATTATTAATTCCATGTTCTTTTGCAGTTGTTTCTATTTTTTCTGCAGTCTGTCCTAATAGGACTAGAGCCTTTACATTTTTTGTTGCATATTCAATCATTTCTGTAAAGTCACTTTGCTTTTCATATCCTCCAGCTATTAAAACTATAGGTCTCTCATATGAAGTTATAGCTTTTATAGTTGAATCTGGGTTCGTTCCTTTAGAGTCATTTACAAACATAATACCATCTTTATTTGTAACAAACTCTAATCTATGCTCTACACCTTTAAATGTTCTTAATGTGTCTATTATAACGTCAGTATCGATATTTAATACGTATGCCATTAAAATAGCCGACATCGCATTTTCTAAATTGTGGTTTCCTGGTAAGCTCAATTCAGATTTATTCATAAGAACTAATTCTTTACCATCTACCTTTATAACTATATTGTTATTTTTATCTAGATATGCACCTTGCTTTACTTCTTCTTTTATTGAGAAGTATAAAACATTTCCATTGCTGTTTTTACCTAAATCTCTAACAATAGAATCATCATAGTTTAGTATAGTAAAATCCGTCTTGTCTTGATTCTTAAACACTCTAGCTTTAGCATTTATATAATTTTCCATAGTATGGTGTCTATTTAAATGATCTTCTGTAATATTTATTATAGTACTTACTTTAGGTTTAAAGTCTTCTATACTTTCTAATTGGAAACTACTTAACTCTGTTACAAGATATGAGTTTTCATTAGTTAAATCAACAGTGTCTATAACTGGATTACCTATATTTCCAACTATATATGTATCTTTATTTGCTTTTTTAAACATCTCTCCTACTAAGCTAGTAGTAGTAGTTTTTCCATTTGTTCCTGTTATTCCTATGAATGTAGGATTTTTAGATAGTTTATATGCTAATTCAACTTCTCCTATTATTTTAATGCCTTCAGATTTTATTTTTTCTATAAAAGGCAAGTCTAAAGGAACTCCAGGAGATACTATAGTTAAATCTATGTTTTCTATACTTTCAAGGTGTTTACCTAAAACATATTCTATATTATCTAAATTATCTATTTCTTCTATTATTCCTTCTAATTTTTCCTTAGGTTTTATATCATTTACTATGATATTTGCACCTAATTTATTTAATTTTTTTATAGTTGATACGCCAGTTTTTGCTAGTCCTACAAGTAAGACATTTTTATTTTTTAAATCCATTGCTCTAACCCCCGTAAATTAGAATACTGCTATTATACCTATCCAAGCTAACACTATAGATGTTATCCAGAATACAAATATAACTTTTGTTTCAGGCCATCCACATTGCTCAAAGTGATGATGTATAGGTGCCATTTTGAATATTCTTTTCTTTCTTAGTTTATAAGAACCTACTTGAAGTATAACAGATATAGCTTCTGCGAAATAAATACCTCCAACTATGGGTATTATAAGGACATTATTTGTAAGTACTGCAAATGAAATAACAGCCCCTCCTAATGCCATAGATCCTGTATCACCCATAAATACTCTTGCAGGATATGAGTTGAATCCTAAGAATCCTATACATGCACCTACTGTAGCTGCTGCTAGTATAGCTACATCTGTATATCCATAATTAGCTGCAAGTAACATAAAGAATCCAGATACTATAACAGTTATTCCAGATGCTAATCCATCTAATCCATCTGTTAAGTTTACTGCATTTACAGTTCCAAGTATTACAAATACCATAACAGGTACATATAAAGGCCCTAAATTAATCGTAAAGCTTGTAAATGGTATTAATAATTGAGCAGCACTTGGTGAATTAGTATATTGATAATATGCTAAAAGTGTTGCTAATGCAATTTGTAGTAAAATCTTTTGATATGCTTTTAATCCTAATGATCTTTTAAATTTAATTTTTAAAAAGTCATCTACAAATCCTACAAAACCAAATCCTGTTATGCATAAAAGCCCCATTGTCATATCTGAGCTTACTTTTGTTCTTGTAAGAACTGTAACTAGTATTGCTACTATCATCATTATACCACCCATTGTAGGTGTTCCATTTTTTTGTAAATGTGTCTGTGGTCCATCATCTCTTACAGTTTGACCGAACTTAAACTTAGTTAACATAGGTATAAAAATCGGTCCTAGTATAATCACTATTAGAAATGAAATCATCGCTGTATACGTAAGTTGTGTTATTCCTAACATAATATAACTCCTCTCCCTTGCTGGCTATTTCTTAATTATTGTCTACCTGCTTAAATATTGTACTATATTTTCTAATTGCATACCTCTAGACGCCTTAACTAAAACTACGTCATCCTTATTTATTATATCACTTAATTTCTCGATTGCTATTTCTTTATTGTAAAAATGGTACACATTAGAGCCATTTAAACCTAGTTTAATTGATTCATCACTTATAAACTTTGAGCTTTCTCCTATAGTTATTAAAACATCTGCATTTTCTATTGCATATCCTCCTACAAGTCTATGGCCATACTCTGAATGTTCTCCCATCTCAAACATATCTCCAAGTATTGCTACTCTTCTTTTTTCATACCTTCCTAATATTTCCAATGCAGCTTTCATAGAATCTGGGCTTGCATTATATGCATCATTTATTATTGTTAAATCATCTTTTTTAATAATATCCAATCTCATTTTACTTGCTTTGAAGTTTTTAAGACCTTCTTTTATATCTTTTAAATCCATTTCTAAGCTTAATCCTACAAGTATAGCTGCCATTGCATTATATGTATTGTGTTTTCCAACTGTAGGTATATATATTTCTTCTTTATTATTATCTATCATACATGTAAATCTTAATTCTTCTTCTCCTATAGAGTACTCTGTACAATATATATCATTATTGTGGTCAAATCCAAAAGTTTTTAAATCATAATTTAATTCATCTTTGCATATTTTTTTTAGATATTCATCGTCACCGTTTACTATAAGTGTGTTAGATTCATCAAAGTTTGAAGTGATTTCTAGTTTAGCTTTTAATATACCTTCTTGAGATCCTAAATTTTCTATATGAGATAGCCCTATGTTTGATATTACTCCTATCTTAGGATTAACCATGTTTGCTAAATACTCTATTTCTTCAAAATGAGACATTCCCATTTCTATTATTGCACAATCATGACTGGAATTTAAGTTGAATAATGTAAGCGGAACTCCTATATGATTATTGAAATTACCTTCATTCTTCAAAGTATTAAATTTTGTTGATATAGCTGCATATATCATATCTTTTGTTGTAGTTTTTCCGACACTACCTGTAACTCCGATATATGGTATTTCAAATTTGCACTTATAAAAATTTGCTATATCTCCAAGAGCCTTTGTTGTGTCTTCTACTTCTATTAAATTTATATCCGAACTTTCAAATTTTATGCTATTACTTCTATTTTTTATAAAAGTTTTACATCCATTTTCATATGCTGACTGCATAAACTTATGTCCGTCTAGGCTTTCACCTATTATAGCTATAAATGCATCTGTAGATTTTGCTTTTCTACTATCTATAGCTATATTTTGTATTTCGTCTGATTCATTACCTTTTACCAACGTACCTTTAGTTGCTATAACTAGTTCTTTTATAGATAAAGATTCCATACTAAACCTCCTTAATAAAGTAAATCTCTTTAAATATTATAAATCTTTTTATATTCATCATCTATACTTATAATATTTTAATATATAATTTTATAGAATACTAATTATTTTACACTTTTGTAAACCTTTAGAAATCCTAATAAAGAGCAATGTATATAAATTATATACATTGCTCTTTAAATTATTAACTCATTAATTATATACTATATATTAATATTTTTGAAGATGTTTATTCCTATATTGTCTTTTAATTATCTGTGTAAATTACTATTCCAGAATCTTGTGGTACTTCTGATCCTGCAGGAGGGAAAATTTCTTTAACCTTTGCACTTCCATCAACCTCTGTATCTGTATCTTGTATCGGTTTTAATTTATTTTCTTCTAATACCTTTAAAGCATCTTCTATACTTAAGTCAATAATATTTGGTACCTTTACCTTAGGTTTTTCATATTCTTGCTTTTCTTCATCCGTATATTTAGGTTCAACCCCTAAATATTTTAATGAATCATTCATAATTTCTTTTACTATAGGTCCTGCTGTTGTACTACCAAATGCGCTAACTCCAGTTGGTTCATCTACTATAGCTAATACTACTATTTGTGGATCATCACAAGGAGCTATCCCTACAAAGGAGCATATATATTTACCTTGTGCATACTTACCATCTATAACCTTTTGTGCTGTTCCTGTTTTACCACCTATTTTAAACCCAGGTATATATGCAGCTTTACCAGATCCTTCACTTACAACAGATTCAGCTATTTCTAACATTTTTTTAGATGTATCTTCTGATATTACTTGTCTAACTACCTTTGGTTTTATATTTTCTGTTACGTTTCCTTGATTATCAACCTTTGATTTAACTACTCTCGGTTCCATAAGTTTTCCATCATTTGCTATTGAACCTATTGCACTTATTAATTGCATAGGAGTAACAGATATAGATTGACCAAATGATATAGTTGCTAACTCTACAGGTCCTACATTTTTTTCATTATATAAAATACCTTTAGCTTCTCCAGGTAAATCTATATTAGTTTTATCCATGAATCCAAATCCTTCTATATAATCATACATCTTAGACACCCCTAATCTTTGCCCTAACTCAACAAAAACTGGATTACAAGAATTTTGGACTGCCTGTTTAAATTCTTGGGCTCCATGCGGTCTATAATGTCTCCAACATTTCAATTTTCTTCCACCTACAGTAACACTACCTGTACATACAAATTTTTCTCCATCTTTTATAACACCCTCTTCTACAGATGCGGATGATGTTATAAGTTTGAAAGTAGATCCCGGTTCATACGTATCACTAACTGCAGGATTTCTCCACATTGAGAAATATCCTTTTATTTTATCTTTATCACTATATTTTTCAAGCTCTTCTTCGTAGTATGGATATATCGGTGTTCTTGAATCATTTGGATCATAGTCAGGTTTTGATGCCATAGATAAAATGTCGCCAGTTTTTGGGTCTAAAGCTATTGCTGTAACTCTTTTAGCATTATTTATTTCATAAGCTTTTTGAACTGCTTTTTCAGTGTAATGTTGAATTACTTCATCTATACTAAGAACTAATCCATTTCCTTGCACTGGCTCATAATATTTTTCCATACCATGAGGAATTTCTCTTCCTGATGCATCAGTACTAACAATAAGTCTTCCTGGTTTTCCTTTTAAGTGTTTGTCATATTGCATTTCTATACCAGCAATTCCTGTTGCATCGTCTGATGTATGTCCGATTACGTATGGAGCAAAATTCCCATATGGATAATATCTTTGATTATCCTCAGCTACCCATATACCTGGTAATTTAGAGTCTCTTATTTTCTCTGCTGTTTTATCATCTATCCATCTTTTTACTTTTACCAAAGCCATATTTTTCTTTTTCAACAATTTTAAAACATCATCATAGTCTTCACCTATCATTTCAGATATTACCTTAGCTGATTTTTCTTTGTCTTTAACTTCAACCGGTTTAGCCCAAACAGTATACTTAGTAACACTTACAGCAAGCTCTTTCATATTTCTATCATATATAGTACCTCTTTTAGGTTCTATTGGTATATCTCTTGTTTGCTGATCTAAAGCTTTTTCTGTAAGCCAATCCCCTTTAATTATTTGTAAGTATCCAGTCCTAAATATAAGCATCGTAAAAACAAAGCATGCTAGTATTAAAACAATTACTAACCTTTTTTTACTCAATCTCTTTATTTTACTCAAGCAAATCCCCCCTAATTAGGTACTTCTATGTACTTCATCTGACTTTCTTTAGGATAGTCCATCCCTAATTTCTCATTAGCTTTCTTTTCTATATCTCTACTTCTAGTTAATAGATCTACATCTACTTGTAAATTTTCTTTTTCTATAGTTTTATTATGTAACTCAGACTCTAAATCCCCGATTTTATATTTTAATTTTGCAACTTCACTATATCCATACATACACGCAAAAATTATACAACAAACACTTGCTACAGCTCCTAACTTTATAACCCACTTTGTAATTTTTTTTACCATTCTTCTTTTATAGATATTCTTTTTATTTGCTCTATATTCATTTATATCTTTTATTTTATTTTTTCTTTTCATACATATCCCCTTACTTTTTTATAAATAAATAGATATATATTATATTTAACTTTCTATATACTCCTTCCTTTTTAGTCTTAATACAAAATTAAAACAATAAAAAACAAAAAAGTCTAAGCTTTCGCTTAGACTTCTATATTCTTTCAGCAACCCTTAATTTTGCACTTCTAGATCTTGGGTTTTCTTCGATTTCTTTGTCTGTTGGTAATATTGGTTTTCTAGTTATAACTTTTACTAAAGCCTCTTTATCACACTGACATATAGGAATATGTGGTGGACATATACAATCTGTCGCTAAATCTCTAAATGCATTCTTTACAATTCTATCCTCTAAAGAGTGGAAAGTTATTATGCATATTCTTCCGCCCTCATTCATAATAGAAGCTGCATCATCTATCATCTCAGTTATAACACCTAATTCATTGTTTACTTCTATTCTTATAGCCTGGAAAGTTCTTTTAGCTGGATGAGGACCATCCATTCTAGCTTTCTTAGGTATAGCTTTTTTTATAATTTCAACTAGTTCACCTGTAGTTTCTATGTTCTTTTCTTTACGTCCTTCTACTATGAACTTAGCTATACGTTTAGCCCAATTATCTTCTCCATAATCTTTTATTATTTTTGATAATTCCGCTTCACTATATGTGTTTACAACATCATAAGCTGAAAAACTGCATCTTATATCCATTCTCATATCTAAAGGTGCATCTTGCATATATGAAAATCCTCTATCAGCCTCATCTAATTGATGCGATGAAACCCCTAAATCTGCTAGAACCCCGTCAACTTTATATACACCTATTTTTTCTAATTCATTTTTTAAATTTTGAAAATTGCTGTGCACAAACTTTACTCTATCACTATATTCACTCAATCTTTCTTTTGCTGTATTTATAGCGTTTATATCTTGGTCAAATCCTATAAAAAGTCCATCCTTAGAAAGTCTTTTTACTATTTCTTTGGAGTGGCCTGCACCACCCATTGTACAATCAACATATACTCCATCTGGTTTTATGTTTAAATTATCAATACACTCATCTAAAAGTACCGATACGTGATGAAATTCCATATTTTATCGCTCCTTAGTATCATCTATTTCTTTTTTATTTTTCTTTGATAAATATAGGTGGACTATTATTCCGCCTATTACGCCTGCTAAGCTTATAACTTGAGCCATTCTAAGAGGTCCTATCATAAGGCTATCAGTTCTAAGCCCTTCTATAAAAAATCTTCCTAAAGAATATAGTATAGCATATAAAACTATAATTTGACCCTCATAAGATTTCTTTTTTCTAAATATACATAGGAATATAAATATACAAAAATCCCATATAGATTCATATAGAAAAGTTGGATGTACTTTTACTCCATCTACCATTATTCCCCATGGCAAATTGGTTGGACCTCCATGAGCTTCTTTATTTATAAAATTGCCCCATCTTCCTATAGCTTGAGCTAAAGGCATTCCAAGTATAACAGTATCTGCTAATTTTAGAAAATTAATCTTTTTATATCTTGAGAATATATATCCTGCTAATATTCCACCTATTAAAGCTCCATGTATTGCCATTCCACCGCCTCTAAAATTGAATATTTGAGATGGGTTATTAGAATAATATTCCCAATTAAATATTACGTAATACAATCTGGCACTTATTAGTCCTACCGGAATTGCAATAATTGCTAAATCTAATATATCATCTTCTTTGATTCCAACTCTTTTAGCCTCTTTCAATGCTATTAATGTACCTAAAATCATACCTGTTGCCATAAGTATTCCATACCACATTACATCTATTCCAAATATAGTAAATGCAATTCTATCCATAAACTAATCCCTACCTTTTAAATAGTCTTTTAAATAAATTTTTCTTTTCTATGTATTTTGTTGGTTCTAAAATGCATATATCTTTATTTTCTAAAATACATTTTTGATTTTCTTCAAATATATTTTTTGCATTTTCTTCTCCATATTGCTTACTTATGTAATCATATACTTCTTTAATTAGTGGTCTTCTCTTTGTACTACTATGTGCATCTGTCGCTATAAAGTGAACCATATTATTTTCTAGTAAAATTTTACTAGTCTTCTCTGCCTCTTTCCCATTTTTCCCTATTACACTAGCTCCATTCAATTGAATTAAAGCTCCCTCATTTATACAATCATATATAATATTTGGATTTTCTTGTACCTTAGGATATCTTTCTACATGCGCTAGTATAGGTATGTATTTTTTTAACTTTAATTCATACACTATATCTGCTAAATTATTAGGAAAATTATTAGGCGAAAACTCAACTAATACATATTTACTGCTATTTAAGCTATGAAACTCTAATTTTTCAAAATCACATAATAAATCATCTGTAAAATAAAGCTCATTTCCTAAAAGAACTTCTATATCTATATTTTCATCTTTTAATTTCTTGTTAAAGCTTTTTAATATTGTTTTTAACTCTTCTCCACTTTTATATTTAAAATCTGGATGATAGTGGGATGTATTAATTATCTTTTTAATTCCTTCGTTTTGTGCTATTTTTGCCATTTCTATAGATTCTTCTAAGCTTTTTGACCCATCATCTACTTGCGGCAATATATGGCAATGTATATCTATCATTTAGCTCTCCCTCCTTTTATAAACTAAATAATACCATATTACCTATAAACCATCAATTTTCTTTAACTATTTAACTTTAAAACAAAGCTTGTTTGAGCTTAAAACATATAAAACTGATACAACTAATTTTCATAGATTGTCCATAATTTTTTCATAGGTATACTAAAAATTCGCTTCGCTCATGTAGCCAACAACTTCGTCTGTTGCGTAAAAAAAGTGCTATAATTAGCACTTTTTAAATTTACTTAGGTTCTACTATTGAGATTACGCAATACTCTTCTTTTAAATGATTTTTTAATCTTTCTTCTACTTCTTTAAACTCTACTTCCTTAATAACATCTAAATAATCTAATAAGTTTATATCTTTAAACTTATATGCTATAAAATTATTAGCTATAAAGTTTACTGAATCAAAGTATTTTATAAACTGACCCATTTTTTTCTTTTTTATTCTATTGAAATCTTCTTCACATAATCCTTCTTTTTGATACTTAGTTATATACTTTAATATGACATCCTTTACTTTCATAGGACTTTCAGATTCTCCTCCTACTAAAGTAAATGCATAATCAACTTGAGATGTAAATCCACATCCAAAATTATCATTTATCAGTCCACTCATATATAATTCATCAAATACTTCGCTACCTCTTTTAAAAATCATATCTAACAGAATTTCTGTAACAACCTCTTTACGAAGCAGTTCTCTCCCTTTAATTCCTACGTTATCATCTTTAAATCCTATATTAAACATAGGCATTGATATAGGGAAATTTGCAACTATTTCTTTTTTATTTATTTCTTTAGATTCTTGAGGATAAAATCTTTTTATACTATGGTCTAGTTTTTCTATATTACTGTGATTACTTTTTTTGATACTTTCCATAACCTTGTCAACTTCGACATCCCCTACTACAAATAAGGCCATATTTCCCGGGTTATAAAATGTATTATAACATTTATAAAGTTCATCTTTTGTAATTTTATATATACTTTCCACAGTTCCTGCTATATCAACATTTACAGGATAATCTTTGTACATCGCTCTTAAGCAATTGAAATATACATTCCAGTCAGGATCATCATTATACATTTTTATTTCCTGCTCAATTATCCCTTTTTCTTTCTCTACATTCTCATCTGTAAAATATGGAGTTTGTACATAATCTATAAGGTGTTCTAAGCTTTCATAAAAGTTATCTGTACAAGAAAATAAATATGCAGTCATAGTGAAATTAGTATATGCATTTGCACTAGCTCCTAACTTAGAAAATTTATCAAATGCATTTCCACCATCTGGTTGCTCGAACATTTTATGTTCTAAAAAGTGTGCTATACCTTCATTTACTCTAAATTTTTCATTTTCATTTATAGGAATGAATTCTAACTCATTAGATCCATAATTAGTAGCTAACACTGCAAATTTTTTCATAAACCCTTTTTTAGGCATAAAATATACATCAAGTCCATTGTCTAATTTTTCATAATAAAGTTCTTCTTTTAATATATCGTTAACTATCTTTTCCATATACTCCTCCTAATTTCTTAAGAAATAAATAGTATCTAATTGTAATTTTTTAAACACACTAATAATTTCTTCTTTATTCACTTTTTCTACATAATTAATAATATCTTCTATACTTAAATTTGTTTTACTTATATCTTGAGAAAATTTAAAATCAGATAATCCACCTATACTATCTTTTAAAGATCTCATAGAACTTATAAGTGATATTTTACTATTTTCAAGTTCTTCGTCACTTATATCTCCATTTATAATGTTTTCTATTTGTTGTCTAACTAAATCTGTTGTTTTTTCATAATTTTGAGTTTCTATACCTGAAGATATGAATAGTATTCCTTTATATTTTTCTATAGATGAATATATATAGTAGCATAAGCTTTCTTTTTCTCTTATATTTATAAACATTTTAGATTGTGGTCCTCCACCTAAAATATTACATCCTACAACTAGAGGGTAATAATTTTTCGCATCTGCAAAATCTGTATTCGTTCTATATCCCATAACTAATTTACCCTGCGTTATATCCATTTTATCAACTATATTTTTAACAGATTTAACATTCTTTTCATATTTTTCTCTAGGTATTTCTATAACTTTTTCTCTTTCAAATTTAAATTTATTTTTTATAATATCTACAACTTTTTCTTCATCAAATTCACCTTCTATAACAATATCTATAGGAGATGTTTTTAAAATATCTTTATAGTGATTGTATAGATCTTTACCATTTATTTTATCAATTTCTTCTATATATCCGTATTCACTTATACTAAATTTTTCATCTTTGCACATTTCTTCAAAACATCTTTCTAGCGCATATCTTCCTTTATCATTTATCTTAGCTTTTATTCTTTCAGCTAAATTTTGTTTTTCTAATTTAAGATATTCCTCTTTAAAACCACCATTCTCTGTTAGTGGATTATTTATTATTTCATTTAAAAACTCTATCGCATCTGTAAATATAGGTTCTTCTAGATATTGTTCATTAGTTGTTACTAATTTTATATTTAAAACCTGTCTTTCACCTCGCTTACTTACATCAGCTAAAATAGACGCACCATACAAATCTTCCAATTTATTAGATATATCTTTTAATGTTTTATATTTGTTACTTGCATTAGTTATCATATTTGGAATTAACGCATTTTTTGTAGTCTCGTTTTTGTCTAAAATTCTTTGTATGTATACGCTAACTAAATTTGTTTTAAATTTTTTAGACTGTATTAAAGTTAAATTTATATTCTCATCTAAATTTATTTTTTTTATATTCTCCATATAATCCTCCTATTTTTCTATTAACAATATTTGAGCATACATTTCATCAATAAGTATCTTTACTTTATCTTTTGGTTCTATATAATGAAATCTAACTTCAGAAGTATCTAATTCTTTTAAAATACTTTCAACTAAATTTTTATTGTACATGTTATCAATTGTACATGTAGGAATAACTACATGCAATACATCAATTCCATATTCTAGAAGTTGCTCGCCTGATTTTATTATATCGTCTTTATTATTTTCTAAAAGTGGTAATTTTATTTGAATTTTTGTATTTTTTTCTTTTTCTATGTAATATTTTATTTTTTCTCTAAAAATAATATCTTGTTCTAAATTATTTTCATCTTCTAATCCTATCAAAAGAACACCTGAGTCTACATCTTCATTTTTTATATTTCCCAAAATCTCATTGGTATATGACTTTGCTAAATTGTTGGATTTATAAAAAACATCAGTAAGTTTAATATTCACTCCATATTTATTAAGATTCATATTGTCTAACCTTTTATTAAATATATCAAAGTCTTTCCCCTCTGTTATAAACATCGGACATATTATTATATTTTTGTATCCTAGTTCTACAACCTCTTGTACCATATTTTCAAAATATGGTTTAGTGTACATATATGCATCAACAACTTTGTATTTAGATCCTAATTTAGATCTTATCCCAGATGAAATTTTATGTGCAGTGTCTTTAAATTCACTAGTGCCTAGATTTTCATAGTACCCTTTATACTTATGCAAGTTATATATACTAGATATGTATGCCTCGTATCCCTTATCAAAGTAAATTTCATTTGCACGTTCTCTAATATTATATTTTTTAGATTCTCCATCATATACAAGCATTACTAAAGTTTCATCTTGAATATCTCCATGTTCTATAGATTTAACTTTTATATCGTCCTTTATAAAAACTACAATTGATAAATTTATTATTAAAAACGAAACTATAAAACCTGCAAATAATTTTTTATAATCTTTTTCATAATATATAAAATATGTATATACAGACATTGTCGCAGCTATAATAAATATATTCTCCATATACCCATCAAATATAATGCTCAATCCAAATAAAATACCTAAACAAATTGGCATAACCATTGAATCAACTCCATTAAAAGTATAGTTTGCATGACTAATATATATGATGTATAATTAGAATGTATGTCTAAATTAAAATAAATATAAGACTTAAGAAGAGAGGAAGATACAATATGAAATTAGGTATAGTTGGTTTACCAAACGTAGGTAAAAGTACACTATTTAATGCGATAACTCAAGCAGGTGCTGAATCTGCTAACTACCCTTTCTGTACAATAGAGCCAAACGTAGGTGTTGTGGCTGTGCCAGACGAAAGACTAGAAAAATTAAAAGAACTATATGATTCTAAAAAAGTTGTGCCTACAGCTATAGAATTTTGTGATATAGCTGGTTTAGTTAGAGGTGCATCTAAAGGTGAAGGTCTTGGAAATAAATTCCTATCTCACATAAGAGAGGTTGATGCAATAGTACATGTTGTTAGATGCTTCGAAGATCCTAACGTTGTTCACGTTGATGGTTCAGTGGATCCTTTAAGAGATATAGAAACTATAAACTTAGAATTAATATTCTCTGATATAGAAATATTAGAAAGAAGAATTCAAAAGACTCAAAAAGCTGCTAAATCAGATAAATCTTTAGCTTCAGAGCTTGAGTTCTTAAAAGAAATAATGGCTACTTTAGAAGATAGTAAATGTGTTAGAACTATGGAGTTTACTGAAGATCAACAAACATTTGTTAACTCATTAAACTTACTTACTTCTAAACCAGTTATATATGCTACTAACGTAAGTGAAGATGATTTAGCTGATGAAGCTCAAAACAATGAGTATGTAAATAGAGTTAGAGAATTCGCATCAACTGAAGATGCTGAAGTTGTTGTTGTATGTGCTCAAATAGAAGCTGAAATAGCAGAACTTGACACTGACGAAGAAAAGAAAGAGTTCTTAGAAACATTAGGTCTTGAGCAGTCTGGACTTGATAAACTTATAAAATCTTCATATGCTTTACTTGGACTTGTTTCTTATTTAACTGCTGGACCTCAAGAGGTTAGAGCTTGGACTATAAAAGTAGGAACTAAGGCTCCTCAAGCTGGTGGTAAGATACACTCTGATATAGAGAGAGGGTTCATAAGAGCGGAAACTATAGCATTTGATGATTTAGTTAATGTAGGAACAATGACAGCTGCTAAAGATAAAGGTTTAGTTAGACTTGAAGGTAAAGAATATATAGTTAAAGATGGAGATGTTATACTATTCAGATTTAACGTATAATAAAATGTAAAAAGAGTGAATATATTTTGCTACACAAGCTAAAAAATGCTTGAAATGTAGCTAAAATATACTCACTCTTTTTATTTTGTTCAAATTTAACTAATTTTCTATTTATTCATTATGTCTTTGTATAATTTCAAGTAGATATTAATACAAAAATATAAAAAGAACAATTTTTAATTTAATTGCTCTTTTTAGTAATTACAAACCCCTTAAGTTAAAACTAAGTTTTTAAAACAGATTAGCGAAGATTGAATATATAAGATTTAGCGACTTTTAAAGCATCTTTCCATCTTTAGGAGCAAAACTTATATATTCGCCTGAGCGCCCCACTATTTTAAACTATTATTTATTTTGTAAAAATTCGTTAGCTATTTCTTTATCATCAAAATGATGTTTAACTTTACCGATTACTTGATAGTTTTCATGTCCTTTACCAGCAATTAGTATTACATCACCTTTTTGTGCCATTTCTATAGCTTCTTTTATAGCTTCTTTTCTATCTATAACAACTTTATAATTTTCTTTAGATTTATCTAATCCTTCTAATATATCATTTATTATAAGTTCTGGATCTTCTGTCCTTGGATTATCTGATGTTACTATACATATATCTGAAAGTTTTTGAGCAATATCTCCCATTAAAGGTCTTTTAGTTGTATCTCTATCTCCTCCACATCCAAATACTGTTATTATTCTATTTTTAACAAACTCTCTAGCTGTTTTGATTACATTTTCTAATGCATCCGGAGTGTGTGCATAGTCTACTATTACACTTATTCCAGTTTCATTAGATATAGCTTCAAATCTTCCTGCTACTCCACCTGTATTTTTTAATCCATTTAGAACTATTTCTTTAGGAATTTCAAGTGCATAACATGTAGCTATAACTGCTAGAGTATTATAAACTGTGAATTTACCAGGAACCGGAACAAATATATCTTCTTCATAAGTTGGAGTTACAAGTTTATATGATACTCCTCTAGCTTCTATTTTTATGTCTTTAGCCATAAAATCAGCCTCGTGATCTATAGCATAAGTGTAACATTTTGTATCTAATTTTTTTATATTTTCATATATAACTTTTCCGCCTTCATCATCTATATTTATAACATTAGCATTCGTTGTCATATAGAATAATTTTTCTTTAGCATTTCTGTAATCTTCTAAATCCTTGTGGAAGTCTAAGTGGTCTGGAGTTAAGTTAGTGAATACACCAACCTTATACTTAGTTTGCGCCACTCTGTTTAATGCTAATGCATGAGATGAAACTTCCATAGCACAATACTTACATCCATTATTTATCATTTGATCGAAGTAATCTTGTAAATCTCTGCTTTCTGGAGTTGTTGAATTCGATTCAATTTCTTTGTCTCCATCAGATATTTTTATAGTTCCTATTAATCCTACTTTATTATCAGCTGATGTTAGTATTTCATTTAAAAATGTAGTTATGCTAGTTTTTCCATTAGTTCCCGTAACTCCTATAACATCAAATCTTTGACTTGGATGATTGTAGAAATTATCTGCAACTTTAGCCATATCTTCTCTAGTGTTTTTAACTTTTATAAAAGTCACACCATCTCTTTGAATATCTTCTTGAACTAAAAATGCCTTTGCACCTTTTTCTATAGCCATATCTATAAATTTGTGTCCATCAACTGTAAATCCTTTAACACATATAAATAGGTCATTTTCTCCTACTTTTCTAGAATCATATTGTATATTATCTATTTCAATATCTAAACTTCCTTTAGTATCTAAAATATCTAAGCCTTTTATTACTTCTTTTAGTAACATAAATTTAACCTTCCTTCAATAAAAAATTCGCTATGCTTGAATACTTAACTTATTAATCAAGTTTAGCAGTTAGAATTTATAACTATATTATTATATAACAATATCATAAAAATAGAAATTGTCTAGTATGCTATTTTTATTGCAAAAAATGCAAAATAAAATAGAGAGGATGAAATCCTCTCTATTTATATACTAGATTAGTTTTGTTCAGCTAATCTCTTATAACTTTCGTATCTCTCTTTTGCATTTTCTTCTGCCATTTCAAATAATTCATCAGCTATATCTGGGAATTGTTTAGCTATAGCAGAATATCTTACTTGTTTCATTAAGAAATCTCTGAAGCTTTCAGTTGCTTCTTTAGAGTCTAATGTAAATGGATTCTTACCTTCAGCTTTTAAAGTTGGGTTGAATCTGTATAAATGCCAGTATCCACACTTAACAGCTTGCTCTATGTTTGCTTGAGCTCTTCCCATACCTTCTTTTAATCCATGAGATATACATGGTGAGTAAGCTATTATTAATGATGGTCCATCATATTTTTCAGCTTCTACTACAGCTTTTATTAATTGGTTCTTATCTGCACCCATACCAACTTGTGCTACATATACGTTTCCGTAAGACATAGCCATCATACCTAAATCTTTCTTTTTAGATCTCTTACCTGCTGCTGCAAATTTAGCCATTGCTGCAACTGGAGTTGATTTAGAAGCTTGACCTCCTGTATTAGAATATATCTCTGTATCGAATACTAATACATTTACATTTTCACCAGAAGCAAGTACGTGATCTAATCCACCGTAACCGATGTCATAAGCCCATCCATCTCCTCCTAGTATCCATTGAGATCTCTTAGCTAAGTAATCTTTTCTAGCTTCTATTTCAGCTACTAAAGCTTTTATTTCAGCATTTTCTATATTATGAGCATTTGCTAATACTGCAAGTACTTCTTCAGCTGCTTTAGCTGATGCTTCACTATCTTCTCTATTTTCTAACCAGTTAGTGAATGCTGTTCTTGCTGCATCACATATATCCATAGATATTAATTGTTCCATAGTCTCAACTAACTTAGCTCTCATTTGTTTAACACCTAAGAACATACCAAATCCGTACTCTGCATTATCCTCGAATAATGAGTTTGCCCAAGATGGACCTTTACCTTCATGGTTTACAGTGTATGGAGTTGATGGAGCTGATCCTCCCCATATAGAAGAACATCCAGTAGCATTAGCTATCATCATTCTATCTCCAAATAATTGAGTTACTAACTTAAGATATGGAGTTTCTCCACATCCAGCACAAGCTCCTGAGAACTCCATAAGTGGTTGTCTAAATTGACTTCCTTTAACTGTTGTTGGAGCCATTATATCTCCTTTTGGAGCTACTTTCTTAGTATCAACTGCAAATGCCCAGTTTTCAACTTCAACTTCTTGAGTATCAAGAGGTTTCATAACTAAAGCTTTTTCTTTAGCTGGACATACGTCAGCACAGTTTCCACATCCAGTACAGTCCATTGGACTTACTTGCATTCTGTATTGTAATCCTTCAAATCCTTTACCTATAGCTTTCTTAGTATCGAATTTTTCTGGAGCATTTTTCATTTCTTCTTCATTAACTAATACTGGTCTTATACATGCATGAGGACAGATATAAGCACATTGGTTACATTGGATACAGTTATCAACTATCCACTCAGGAACGTTTACTGCTACCCCTCTCTTCTCATATGCAGCAAGTCCAGCTGGGAATGTACCATCTTCTATTCCATTGAATGTACTTACAGGTAAATTATCTCCTTCTTGTGCATTCATAGGTCTTACTATGTCTTTTACGAAAGCTGGTTCGTTAACTTCTTCTTTAACAGCATCTTTAGCATCTGCCCAGTTAGCTGGTATATTAACTTTAACTAAAGCATTCATACCTGCATCAACAGCTTTGTAGTTCATATTAACTATTTTTTCACCTTTTTTACCGTAAGCTTTCTTTATAGAGTCTTTTAAGTACTCTACAGCATCAGCTTCTGGTATTATTTGAGCTAACTTGAAGAATGCAGATTGCATTATCATGTTTATTCTGTTTCCAAGTCCTATTTCTTGTCCTAATTTAGTACCGTTTACTGTATAGAATTGGATATCATTTTTAGCCATGTAATTTTTCATAGCTGCAGGTAAATGTTCGTTTAACTCATCTTCATTCCATATAGTGTTAAGAACGAATATTCCACCTTTCTTTAATCCTTTTAATAGATCATATTGATATACATATGATTGATTATGACAAGCAATGTAATCAGCTTCATCTATTAAGTAAGTTGATCTTATAGGGTCATCTCCAAATCTTAAGTGAGACATTGTTATACCACCAGATTTTTTAGAGTCATATGCAAAGTAAGCTTGAGCATACTTTTCAGTGTTATCTCCTATTATTTTTATAGCTTGTTTGTTAGCTCCAACTGTACCATCAGATCCTAATCCCCAGAACTTACATCTTACAGTTCCTTTTTGAGCTATTTTTAATTCATCAGATAATTCTAAAGAAGTGTTAGTAACATCATCAACTATACCTAATGTAAATTGATCTTTAGGATTTTCTAATTTTAAGTTATCATAAACTGTTTTTATATGAGTAGGAACAGTATCTTTTGATCCTAATCCGTATCTTCCGCCTATTATCATAGGAGCATTTTCTTTTCCATAGTATACTGATTTAACATCTAAGTATAATGGCTCTCCAGTTGCTCCTGGCTCTTTAGTTCTATCTAATACACATATTCTTTCAACTGTTGATGGCATAGCATCTACAAAGTGTTGCATTGAGAATGGTCTGTATAAGTGAACTTTAACTAAACCGTACTTTTCTCCTTGTGCATTTAATACATCTATTGTTTCTTCTATAGCTTCTGTTACAGATCCCATAGCTACTATTACATATTTAGCATCTTCTGCTCCATAGTAATCAAATAGTCCATGTTTTCTTCCAGTTAACTCAGACATTTGGTTCATGTATTTGTCAACTATTCCAACTATATCATTGTAATATTTATTTGAAGCTTCTCTTGTTTGGAAGTATATATCAGGGTTTTGTGCTGTACCACGAGTTACAGGGTGATTTGGTGATAAAGCTCTGTTTCTGAACTCTTGAACAGCTTCCATATTTAATAATTTAGCATAATCTTCATTTTCTAATAATTCAACTTTTTGTATTTCGTGAGATGTTCTGAATCCATCAAAGAAATGTATAAATGGTAATCTACCTTCTATTGCAGCTAAATGTGCAACTGGTGCTATATCAGCAACCTCTTGAACTGATCCAGAAGCTAATAATACACATCCTGTTTGTCTAGCAGCCATAACGTCTTGGTGGTCACCGAATATTGATAAAGCTTGTGATGCTAAAGCACGAGCACTTACGTGGAATACTCCAGGTAATAACTCTCCAGCTACTTTATACATATTTGGTATCATAAGTAATAAACCTTGTGATGCAGTGAATGTTGATGTTAATGCTCCAGCTTGTAAAGAACCGTGGAATGCTCCTGCAGCTCCTGCTTCTGATTGCATTTCTACAACACTAACCTTTTGTCCAAATACGTTCTTTCTTCCTTGTGCAGCCCATTCGTCTACAACTTCTGCCATCGTAGATGATGGAGTTATTGGATATATTGCAGCTACATCTGTAAATGCATATGCAACGTGAGCAGCAGCAGTGTTACCATCTACTGTTTTCATAAATTTTGCCATAGTATGTATCCTCCTTGTATATTCCTCCCAAAATAGTCCTTTGTATTCTATATTGAGTAAATATTTTGAATAGTTTAAGATATTCTTAAGTAATAAATTCTACATTAACTTACAAATTCCTTCTATTCAATATATGTTTTTGTTTTTTGTATACTTTAAAAGTTCAATATTACATATATACCCTATTTTGTATACTTAAAACATTTTTCTGCATTTTTTTATTTTTTTTAATATCCTTGTGTTTCAGAATCTTCACCTTTAGCAATTGCAATTGATGCACTTGCTCCTATTCTAGAGCATCCAGCCTCAATTACAGCTTTTGCATCTTTTTGATTTCTTACTCCACCTGAAGCTTTTACCCCTATATTAGGTCCAACAACATCTCTCATAAGTTTTATATCTTCAGGAGTAGATCCTCCTGTTCCAAAACCAGTTGATGTTTTTACATAATCAGCTCCAGCTTTAACTGATAATTCACAAGCTATTTTCTTTTCTTCATCATTTAAATAGCATGTTTCTATTATTACTTTCACTAATGCTCTTTTATTAGAAGCATCTACAACAGCTTTTATATCATTTAGTACATAATCGTACTTTTTATCTTTTAATGCTGCTATGTTTATAACCATATCAACTTCATCTGCACCTTTTTTAATAGCATCGTCTGTTTCAAAAGCTTTTACTTCTGATGTATTTGCCCCTAGAGGGAATCCTATAACAGTACATACCTTTACATTAGATCCATCTAATTCTTTCTTTGCAAGTTCTACATTTGCTGGGTTTATACATACTGAAAAGAAATTATATTCTTTAGCTTCCTTACATAATTGTTTTACATCATTTTCTGTGGCAAAAGCCTTTAAAATAGTATGATCAATCATTTTTGCTATATTTTTATCCATAAATATGTCTCCTTTTTATTTTTATAATGTTCTTTTATTATAGCAAATATATACATTTTTTGTATATATCACTTACTTATTATAATTTACAGAGTATCATATTTTTATTAAAAAATTTTAAGGTATCAACGAATAGATAGCTTGCGAAATTCATGATATAATAGTACCAATTAAGTTTTTTTATAACAAGTAGGTACTTTTTTGTTTTATAGTACCCAAAAGTATACTATTATAATTCAAGGTGGTTATTATGAAAATTCAACTCGAGGTACAAGATCATTCTAAATGTCACATGAATGAAAGATGTAATAAGTATGAAATGTGTCCTATAAACTTAGTTCATAAAATCATTTCGGGAAAATGGAAAATATTAATTCTTTGGTATTTAATGCCTAATCCTCTTAGATTTAGTGATTTAAGACGCAAACTTCCTGATGTAACTCAAAAAATGTTAACACAACAGTTGAGAAGTTTAGAGTCTCATAACTTAGTCTATAGAAAAGTATATCCTGTAGTTCCTCCGAAGGTAGAATATGGACTTACAGAATGTGGGGAGAAACTTATTCCAGTTTTAGAAAGTATGTATAGTTATGGAGTAGATTATCTTCAGGACAATAGTTTGGATAGCTTAAAATTAGATAAGTAGTTTTTGTGTGAATAGAGCCTTTATTGTATGTATAGGATTTGATTTAGTTTTTTATTTACATATATCTATAATTCAATCTTAAATAATTTCATATAAACAAAAAAAGTATGTGAAAAATCACATACTTTTTTTATATATATTACTCAGCTATTAACTCTACCATATCTCCGTTTCTAACAGCTGCTGCATTTCCTTCTTCAACGTCAACATGCATTTCTAAAGCAAAGTTAGCATTAGCTCTTACTAATACATTTTCGAAAACTATAGATCTAGGTCCGAAAGTTCTAACTTTTACTATTTGCTTGTCTTTTACTCCAAATTTAGCTGCGTCATCTAAGCTCATATGTATATGTCTTGATGCAACTATAACACCTTCTGTTAATTCTACTTCACCTGCTGGCCCAACTAATTTAACTCCTGGAGTTCCTTCTATATCTCCAGATTCCTTTATTGGAGCTTTAACTCCTAAAGTAAATCCGTCTGCTAAAGATATTTCAACTTGTGTGTTAGGTCTAGCTGGTCCTAAAACTCTAACTCCTTTTATAGTTCCTTTAGGTCCTACTAAATCAACTTTCTCTTCACAAGCATATTGCCCTGGTTGGCTTAATGGCTTGAATTCTACTAATTGATGACCTGCTCCAAATAATGTCTCTATATCTGCTTGACTTAAATGAACGTGTTTATTTGATAATGCTATTGGTAATTTCATTTATAAAGTCCTCCTAAGTTTTTTAAAATATTGCAATACAATTATACATAATATTCCTAATAAAATCAAATTTTATTCTAATTTTACTTTAATAAATTATTTATTAAATCGAAATATCCCGGAAAAGATATATCTATGCAAGCTGTATTATCTAAGTTTAATTTACCTTCTGAGATCAGTGAAGCTACTGAAAATGCCATAGCTATCCTATGATCATTAAAAGTTTTTATATCTGCTCCTTTTAATTTTGTTTTACCTTTTATTACCATGCCATCTTCTAGTTCTTCTATTTCTGCTCCCATGTTTTTTAAATTATCAACAACAGCTTTTATTCTATTACTTTCTTTTACTTTAAGTTCTTTTGCATCTTTTATTACTGTTGTTCCATTAGCTTGAGTTGCTAAAATTGCAATTACAGGTATTTCATCTATTAATCTAGGTATTAAATTTGAATCTATAGTTGTGGCTGTTAAGTTATCACTGTATCTTACAATTAAATCTCCTACAACTTCTCCGCTTTCAACTCTTTTATCTATAATTTCAAAATTTCCATTCATAGCTTCTAATACATCTATTATGCCTGTTCTAGTTTCATTTAATCCAACATTTTTTATAAGAACTTCTGAACCTTCAACTATACTAGCAGCTGCAATTATAAACGCCGCTGATGAAATATCTCCTGCTACATTTATATTTCCTACTGAAAAAAGCTCCTTTACAGGTTGTACATCTATTTTTAAGTCAGTAGATTTTATATCAGCTCCAAATGACTTTAACATTATCTCTGTATGATTTCTACTTTTTAATTTTTCAATTATAGTACTACTACTATCTGCATATAAAGATGCTAATATTATAGATGATTTTACTTGAGCAGATGCAACTGGCATTTTATAATTAATTCCATTTAAATTTCCACCATATATAGTTAGAGGAGTAAAATTTGCATCATCATTTCCTTTTATACTACATCCCATTAATCTTAGCGGGTCAGTTACTCTTTTCATAGGCCTTTTACCAATAGATTCATCCCCTATTACAGTGGACTCAAATTCATTTCCAGCAAGTATGCCCATCATAAGCCTTATCGTCGTCCCTGAGTTTCCAACATTTAAAATTTCATTAGGCTTTTTTAGCCCTCTCAATCCAACACCCTTTACGATAACTTCCTTATCATTTATATCTATATTTACACCCATTTTTCTAAAACAATCAATGGTACTTAAACAATCCTGACCCATTAAAAAATTTTTTATTCTTGTAGTCCCTTTCGCTATAGATGAAAACATTATAGCTCTATGAGATATAGATTTATCTCCAATTAACTCTACAGTTCCTTTAAGCATCAGTGCACCTCTTTATTACTTCTAATATTTCACTTTCTTTTATATTATCAAAAACTTCTACTTTTCCTCTTCCAACTGGTATAACTAGATTTATACTTCCAAAACTGTTTTTCTTATCACTTTTCATCAAGTCTAGTATTTCTTCTGGATTATGGTATTTAATAGAAATAGGTATATTTAATAATTTAGATACGTATAAAAATTGTTGGTAGTATTCAACGTCTATAAATCCTTTATCTAAGGCTAAATTAAATGCCATGTTTGTACCTATGTTAACCGCAAACCCATGGCTTAATCCACAAAGTTTTTCAATTCCATGACCAAATGTATGACCTAAATTCAAAATTTTTCTTAACCCATTTTCTTTTTCATCTTTACTTACTACTTCATATTTTATAGACGTACATTTACTTATAATGTAAGACAATACGTCTTGATTTTTTAGTAATATACCATCACTATTATCAATTATGTAATTTAAAAATTCATAATCATATATAAATGAGTATTTAAGGGCTTCTGCCATCCCGCTTAAAAACTCACTTTCATTTAAAGTTTTTAGTGCATTTACATTTATATATGTAAATTTAGGTTGATAAAATGCTCCTATTATATTTTTTATATTACCTATATTTATACCTGTTTTTCCTCCAACCGATGAATCAACTTGAGCTAATAATGTTGTAGGCACTTGAATTAAATCAATTCCTCTCATATACGTAGCTGCAATAAATCCAGCTAAATCGCCTACAACTCCTCCACCTAATGCAATTATAGCTGATTTTCTAGTTATCCCAACAGTTATGCAAAATTCCATTATATTTTCATAAACAGCCAAAGTTTTAGATTGCTCTCCCCTTTTAACTATAAACACTTCTATAAACTCATGATTTAATACCTTTACAAATTCATCAAACTGATATCTATTTACATTTTCATCAGTTATTATAAGTAACTTATCGTATCTACAGTTTAATTCAAATTCATTATAATCATATTCAATTTTTATAGATTTTTCCATCCTCTATCACCTAGCCTATTCATATACGAATTATAGTTATTCATTACATCTCCTATATTATCTTTTCCAAATTTATCTAGCATAAATTGTAAAATTACAAACGCAACTACATTTTCGCATACAACACTGCATGCTGGAACTGCGCAAGTGTCTGATCTTTCAACAGTAGCTTGGAAACTTTCTAATGTTTTCATATTTATAGAGTTTAGAGGCTTATATAGTGTAGGTATTGGTTTCATTGCACACCTTACTACAATTTCATCACCTGTAGTCATTCCACCCTCTATTCCGCCTAATCTATTACTTTCTCTGTATATACCTTTTTCATCGTTATAGAAAATTTCATCCATAACGTTTGATCCTCTATTGTTTGCAACGTCAAATCCTATTCCTATTTCTACCCCTTTTATAGCTTGAATACTCATTACATTCATAGCTATGTGAGCATCTATTTTTTTATCATAATGGACATACGATCCTAATCCAGGAGGTACGTTTTTTACCCTTATCTCAATTATTCCTCCTAATGTATCCTTTTCAGATTTAGCCATATCAATTTCTGATATCATTAATTCTTCTATATCTTTATCAATACATCTAACTTCACTTATATCCACATTGTCTTTTATAAAATCAAAGCTATATATTTTATCAACCTTTGTGTTTCCAATTTGAACTACATGTGATGCAAATTCTATGCCAAATGTTTTTAAAACCTGTTTACAAATTGCCCCTACTGCAACTCTACTAGCAGTTTCTCTCGCACTCGATCTCTCCAAAACATTTCTAGCATCATCAAAATTGTACTTTAAAGATCCGATTAAATCTGCATGACCTGGTCTTACTTGTTCAACTTTTCTAGTTTCTCTATCAATATCTTCAACTGGATTCATATATTTAATCCAATTTTCATAATCTTTATTTTTTATTTGTATAGCTATCGGTCCTCCGATAGTAGTTTTTCCTCTAACCCCACTAAGTATATCTACAGTATCACTTTCAATTTTCATACGCCCACCTCTTCCATATCCAGATTGGCGCTTTTTCATCTCTAGGTTTATTTCATCTATATTTAAGCTAACATTAGCTGGAATTCCGTCTATTATTGATGTCAAACATTTACCATGCGACTCTCCACTTGTTATATATCTAAGCATAAATTTCTCCTTTCATTGTGATAGGCGTAAAAAAAGCTTGTATTTAACCAAGCTTTTTTATATCTTTCACATAATTTTCAATTTTCTCTTCTAAATTTTGTTTTTCAATTTCATTTTCTATAAAAGCTACTTTATCACTGCTATTTATATAATGATTATAAGATAGCTTAGTATTTATACTTTTAAAGAAAAAATCCATGACTATCTGTCCACCTTTAAATTGAGATGGATATGGATCACTACCTCCGACGGCAATATACATCCCAATTCTTTTCTTACTTCTATCAATAGATGACTTTTTTAATATATATTTACTTGCATATATTGCTTGTGTTCTATCAACCAAAGTTTTAACCTTTGCAGATATGCAATCAAAGTGAACAGGACTGACTACTATAGTACCTTTAGCTTTATCAAACATGTCATACATAGGAGTCATATCATCCTTAAATTTGCAAAACCCTGTTCTTTCGCAAAATCCACAAGCCGTACAATATTCTATATTCATATCGTATATATAAAAAACTTTATAGGTTATTTCATTTTCATCCAAATTTTCAATTATTGATTTTACTACAGCTGAACAATTTTTATTTTTTCTTGGGCTTCCATTTATTATTAGAACCTCACTCATATTAATCTCCTTATCTCTCCTTAAGAGTAACAATTAATATATCATCTTCAAAATTGCTTTTTCTTGAAAACTCCCATAACTTAGATTTCAATCTAGTTTCCATATCATCTTGCTCCGAAAAACTAGTTTCTTCTAAAAATGTTTTTAACCTTTCAACTCCAAACTCTTCTTTGTTGTGGTCTTTTATTTCTAATACCCCGTCTGTATATAAAGAAACAGTTTTATATTTAGATATATCAATTTCTTTATCTGAATATTCTACTTCTTCTAATATTCCTATCGGTATCCCCTTGCTGCACTTTAAAAATGAAGCCTTATGATTTTTATCCACTCCAATTGGATAGTAATGCCCTGCATTTGATACAATCATTTTATTTTCATTACTTTTTATTACACCAATTATACAAGTTGTAAAAACTCCCATTTTATCAAATTCATCAAATAAGAATTGATTTATATTTTCCATTATTTCGCTAGGTGTATCATATTGTTTTGCTAATACTTTAAATGCTCCCTTTATCATAGCAACCATATAGTTTGATACAATACCATGTCCCATTACATCAGCTAATATAGTTACAACAGTACCATCCTCTTTTTTTATAGTGTGATAGAAATCTCCACCTACTACTTTTGCTGGTTTATGGAAATATCGCAATTCTCTGTTATTATCTAATACTTTATTTCCTTTATTCATTATAAGTTTTTGTTGTTGATTTAAAACTTTAAGTTCATTTTCTAAAACTTGATGCTTTACCTCACTTTTACTGTACTCATACAACTGCATGGCAACAGCAACTTGCTTAGCAAGTATACTAAGTATATTTAAATCGTCTTTAGTGTAGTTTTTAGCGTTAGTACAAGCTATATATCCTACTATATCATTTTTATTTATTAACTTATGATATATATAAGTCTGAATTTCTTGTAAGTCCACATCCCCATGTATTTCATTTGAGTACGAACCTACAGTTTGGCTATCAATTATTTTATCTAATGTATAATAAACATCTGGTTTAATTTTATCTAAGGTAAAAAAGCTTGATAGCTCTTTTTTCTTTCCATTTATATTTGCTCCATGTATTACTATAACAGCTTCTCTACTTTTTGTTATATTACAAGCTTGTTTACTTAGATGATCTAAGAAACTCTTTATATCTTTGTTTAAATATAGTTTCTTTGTTGCATCATTTATAGAAGATATAGCTCCTCTTAATTTATGTATAAGATTTTGTATATCATTATTTTTACTTGTTATCTCTATAGATAAACTTATTAAAGATGCTACTGACGAAATAAAGTCCATATCATCATCTGTAATTTTATCATCTTCAGTTAAAAAGCATGTCATAAATCCAGTTACTTTGTCATGAACTATAAGTGGAAATACGATTCTTCCTATATATCCTTCATTTGTAGCTAAATCCCTCTCATCAAGAGCTCTTTCATCTAAAAATACATTTTTAACATAAACTACTTTTTGCTCTTTTACAGCCTCATGAATATACTTAGGATACTGATTAAAATCTATTTTAACTCCTATTGGCTTCTCTATAGGAAACACCTTAGATATATAGTTTAGAGTTTGTGAACACACTAAATAAGCATGTTCATAATTATTTTTATAAAATAAATTTACACATGCTTTTGCTGGATGAACTACATCTAACATTTTTTCAACTATTTTATCTTTTATTTCAAAGAAATTATCTGACTCCGTTACTAAGGTTGATATTTCTACTACACGCTTAAGTCTGTCATTTTCATTGTAGTAATTCATATAGGTGTTTTCTCTCCCCTCTTTATAAAAGTCTATTTATTAATATTACTATATATATCTTTTATAGTAAACATAAAAACTATTATAAAGCACCCTATGATTATGTAGTTAAAGTTCGAAAATATACCTATAAACAATAAACATACTAATGCATTTATTTTTTGCTTAATTTTATCTGTAACTACACTTTGACTACTAGATTCTAAATTTATTTTTATATTTTCCATTCCATCTTTAACCTGATCTGTTATTTGATTTGTAATATGAAGTTTACTAATTCCATATAAAATTAGTATCAATGTACTACCTACTCCAAATAATATATTAATACTTAATGATATTACTATTATAGTTAACCCTATTATTAATTTGAATGCTATTAAAAAAAAGCTATCTACCTTCATAGCTATATTACTTATATCTTTAAATTCATCTCTAATATCATATTCTTTACTTGGCATACTTTTCATTTTTGATTTAACTATTTCAGAATAAAAAAGCTTAATAATACCATTTATCATAAATTCATCCTCCTTTATATATATTTGTAATATTTACAATTATATTATTTCCTATACTTGTTAATACTGTTAATATAACGTAATTAAGGAGTGATTTAATGCTTATTGAAGATTTAGACTTGGAAACCAGAAGTAAAATATATAGTTTTACTAAAAAAATTTTAAGAAAATATCAAAAAGGTATAACTACAGGAAAATTAACTGCTGCTAAATTTGCTGAAAATATACTATCTAACGAAGAAATAACAGATATTATAAATTCTAATTTACTTGATGACGAGGATTTTAAAAATTCCTATACAAGTTATATTCAAACACTTATTAAGGATCAAAATGAAACTATTAGTAATTCAAAAAAGAAAAAAATTAAAAAAACAGTGTTAAAACCATCAATTACTCAACAACTTCAATTAAAAAAACTTTTACACGAAACTGGTTTTGAACTTAATATACCTCAACAATATTTAAATGAAAATGACGTTAGTAATATTTCAAAGTACATTTCCACTGGTCAAATAGATTTAGGTAATGAAAAAATTTATAATTATGTTCATAAAATACAAAAGCACTAAGGTATATAATTTCCTTAGTGCTTTTATATTTATCCTAAAGCTTTTTCTAACTTAGAAAGATGTTGAATTGGATAATACTTAAGTAATTCTCTAAATTGTTCAACTGAAAGTCCTTCAGTTGTAGTATATATTCTTATTTTTTCATCTAAATCTCCATTTATAAATTTAGTTTTTACTTCTTCAAAGTTTATTGCCATAACAACTATTCCTCCTTTTATGTATTTCATTTATATTTTGTCCATCTCTTCTATTTTTACTCTAAAATTAAAACAAATAAATTTAACTTTAATAATTTGTACACATTTTTATTTTTGAATATAAAAAAAGGAAGGTTTTACCCTTCCTTTCTTTAATTATCTTTGTTGTCCACTTAATTGTTGTTCTGCCATTTCAACTAATTTTTTAGTCATGTATCCACCAACATATCCATTTTGTCTTGCTGTCATATTTCCTTTGTCAGCAGTGTCATAATTAGATATACCTAATTCATTTGCTATTTCTAATTTCATTTGTTTTAAAGCTGCTTTAGCTTCTGGTACTGCTTTAGTGTTATTATTGTTTGTTGTCATGTTGATTACCTCTCTTTATATTAGTTTATTTGTAGTATTTATGGAGTTTTATTTATAAGTGGCAAATTTACCATGAACAACTTTTACTCCATTTACTTTGTTCGTTGTTCATGTTCTTATTATGCCAATCTTAGTTTTTTATATACTAAATTTTATAAATTTTTTATTTTTTTTTAACTACAACTGTTAAAAGAGAATTTAACAACTTATTCCCGCTAAATATCCTGTTGAAAATGCAATTTGTAAATTGAACCCACCTGTATATCCATCTACATCTATTACTTCTCCTGCAAAAAATAGACCACTAACGATCTTTGATTCCATCGTTGATGAATTTATTTCATTTGTCTTAACGCCTCCAGATGTTACTATAGCTTCATCTATAGGTCTATATCTTTTTATAGTGAATTCCATATTTTTTAATAAATTAACTAAATGTTTTCTTTGTTCTTTTGAAATCTGATGAACTGCTAAATCTTTATCTATACCACTTTGTTTAATAACATAAGGTATTAGTTTTTTAGGTAGTAAATCATCTAAACTATTTTCAAATTTTTTATTAGTATATTTTTTAAAGTCCTTTTGAATTCTCTTATCTAAAGTTTCTTCACTTAAAGCTGGCTTTAAATCTAAATAAATCTTATATGTTTCATTTTCAAAAGATTTCATTCTGCAACTTGCTGATTTTATTATAGGCCCATCTATTCCAAATTCATTAAATTCCATTTCTCCAAAATCTTCAAAGATACTTTTCCCTCTCTTATCCATTACTTTTATAGCAACATTTCTAAGAGATAGCTTATTTAACTCATAAACATCTTCCATAGTTTCAAGTCCAATTAAAGATGGTATAGGTTTCACGATAGTATGTCCTAAATTTTTAGCAAATTTATATCCATCACCTGTTGAACCTGTTCTTGGGTAACTCATTCCTCCAGTTGAAACTATTACACAATCACAGTTTATAATCTTTTTATCTTTTAAAACAACACCTTTGACGTTTCCATCTTTTACTTCTATCTTATCAACCGATGCATTCATAACAATTTTCACATTATTTTGCTTTAATTGTTTTTCTAGTGCAACAACAACATCCTTAGCTTTATCACTCTCTGGAAAAACTCTTTTTCCTCTTTCAGTCTTAGTTTTTACTCCAAGAGAATTAAACATATCTATAACTTGATCATTTGTAAATGTATAAAATGAACTATATAAAAATTTTCCATTAGTAGGGATATTTTCAATAAGCTCTTCAATATCACAATCATTAGTTATATTGCATCTTCCTTTTCCTGTTATAAGCAATTTTTTGCCTAATCTATCATTTTTCTCTAGTAAAGTAACATCGTGCCCCATACTAGACGCAGTTGATGCTGCTATCATCCCTGCTGCTCCTCCACCTATTACAACTACTTTTTTCAAATTTATCATTCCTTCCAAATTTTATCGAATAAATATGGCGCTCCTGCCATTGCATATACCATCAATATAAAATATCTTAAATAACTACCTACATAGTTTTGAGGCATAATTAATTTTAAAATAGCATATACAGCTCCTAAACTTAATAATCCAAATATATACCTAAATATTTTGGATTTTAAACTAACATCTACTTTAAAATTTATACATTGTCTTTCTATTATATAACCAACAATAAATCCACTTAATAGTCCTGCCATCTTTATGTACTCTATGCTATTTACAATAAATAGACCTAATATCATAGGAATTACTATTATCATAAAATAACTATACTTTTGACTTTCTTCAATTTTCATTATTATACAATTGCATATAATAGTGAAAAATATTCCGAAAAACCATCCAAATAATACGTCAACAGGCCAATGGACACCTAAATATAATCTTGATAATCCTATTAATATAAATATTATTGTTCCAAATAAATACATATATTTATTTTTTAATATATTCATTATACTAACCCAAAAAGTAGTTCCTATTTGAGTATGTCCACTTGGAAATGAATATCCTGTTGCAGTTGATGTTCTCATAGATTTAATTCCTTCAACACCTATTGGTCTTGGAGATTTAAAATACTCTTTTACTCCAGTGTTTAATGCTATATTTCCTGTTAATGCAAAAAGTAATCTTGCTCCATACTTTTTATTTATACACCAGTATAAAATTGAAGCTAATACTAAAATAACAGGTACCTCTGTACTCATAGTTATTATTAAAAATATCGTATCTAATATTGGATTATTAAAAGATTGTACATATTTTAATATTTCAACTTCCATATTCATTTTTAATATCACCCTCCTTTTAAAAATAAATATAATTATTATTATATAGAAAAAGAGTAGCCTAAGCTACTCTTTATTATATCCCGTCTTCGCAAAACTCAATTATTTTCTTTTTTGGTTTTATGCTATTTATTCCTGTTTCTTTTATTAAATCAATGTCTATTTCGCAACCTAACGACTCCATCATAGTAGATTCAACTACCATAGGCAAATTAGTTCCGCAAAACACTTCTATATTTTTATTTTCTAATTTTAACTCACTACTAACCTTAAATGGCGTCCCCCCTGCTAAATCTGTAAATATATATGTTTTTGCTTCAGTATTTTCATTAACTAAACACTGTATTTCTTGTTTTAAATCTCTTGGAGTCTTTTCCTCAGTAAAATCAACTATTTTTAAAAAATTATAATCCCCTAATATTAAATCCAAACTACTTTTTATTCCAGATGCAAACTTTCCATGCCCTGTTATTATAATCAATTCAACTTCCCCCTAAAATAATCCTATATACGCTCCTAATATACCTATAGCTACCATTATTAATATATTTACAAGTGGGCTTACATTTTTCTTAACCAATCCGTACATTCCAAAAGTCAATCCAAGAGGTAATATTTTAGGCATTATTCCATCTAGTATTTCTTGTACTTTTAAAGTAGTTTCTCCTATTGGAATCTCAGTTACTATATTTATATTTACATAAGAAGCTATAAGTGCACCTACAACAATCATACCTAATATTGTTGCAGCTCTTGTAAATTCTTTTGCATTTTTCGTTAACCTTGTAATACCATCAACACCAGCTTTATACGACCAATGCATTAGCCAAAATCTTAATCCTAAATGCACGACATTAAACATTAATAAGAAAACTATAGGACCTGCTATACTTCCTTGAAGTGCTAAGTTTGCTCCAACTCCTGCCGCAATTGGGAGTAATGTAAACCAGAATATCGCATCTCCTATTCCACCTAAAGGTCCCATTGCCGCAACTCTTAAGGATCTTATAGTTTGAACATCTGATTTTTTTTGCTCTAAAGATAATATAATTCCCATAACAAAAGTTATTAAAAATGGATGACAATTAAAAAACTCTAAATTATGTTTCATAGAAGTTGCTAAGTCGTCTTTATTTTTGTGTATCTTTTTAAGCCCTGGTAATATAGAGTATAACCATCCTCCAGCTTGCATTCTTTCATAGTTAAATGATGCCTGTAAAAACATAGATCTAAAAGCCATTTTATTTAAAGTCTTCTTATCTAATGTTTCTCCTTCGCTTCTGTCTATATACTCAGTATGAATTATTGATTTTTGTTCTATATTAGATGCCATCACTCATACCTCCTCCGACATTTTTAGTTTTTACACTAATATTAAAGTCGTATATAGCAACTACTAACCCTACTATAGCTAATGCTAAAAGTGGTAAGTTTAAATATGCAACTAATACAAACCCTAACATCATAAATATAGCATAATCTTTACTTAACATAACTTTAAGTAGCATTGCAAATCCTAGTGCAGGCATCATTTTTCCTGCTGCAGTTAATCCAGTCCAAACTTGTTCTGGTAAAACTCTTGTCAATGTGTCTCCTATCGCTTGCCCTGCTAATAATCCAGCTAAAACAATTAATGCAAATGATATTCCTAATATTGCCATAGCCATATAGTTTACTTTATCTATTCCCTTTGGATTAGCTTCATTAGCTGCCTTATCGCATAATCCCATTAACGGAGACATAACTGTAAATAGTGCTGTTACTGCATATTGACCTAATAATGCAAATGGTATTGCAAGTGGTAATGCTGCACTAGTGTCTAGTCCTGATGTAATTGCAAATACAGTAGCCATAATTCCGCCTATAACCGCATTTGGAGGTTGAGCTCCTCCAACTGGCATAGCCCCTATCATCATAAGTTCATATGATCCACCAACTATAAGTCCTGTGTTTAAATCTCCCATTATAGCTCCAACTATCGGTCCCATAACTATAGGTCTATATAAAGACTCTAAAAAGTTAAATTGGTCAATAGCAGCTATAAAGGTTACAATTAGTATTAAGACAATCTGCATAAAACCTAATTCCATAATTCTACCCCTTTCTTATTTAAATAATTCATCTATACTTTCAGCAGATTCACTAGGAACTCTCCTGATTTCTAGCTCTACACCTAATGCTTTAAGTTTTTTAAATGCATCTACATCACTATCATCCACACAAACAGCTTTAGAAACTTGTCTTTTACCTTGAGCCATATGCATATTTCCTATATTTACTTTTTTTATAGGAACTCCACCTTCAACAAGTTTTAAAACATCTTGTGGAGTTTCACAAATTATAGCAATATGTTGCGATTCACTAGCTCTATTTATTATATTTATTGTTTTTTCTATAGAAAAATATCTTGTTTGGGCAAAACTTGGAGCTGCCATATCCATTAATCCCTGTCTAAATTCATTTTTTGATACTTCATCATTTGCTACTAATAATAAATTAGCCCCCACACTAGAAGACCACATAGTAGCTACTTGACCGTGAATAAGTCTATTATCAATTCTCGTTAAAACTATATTTGGCATAATATCATCCCCCTTAGATTTTTTATGTAATTGTTTAAATACTTGTGTTTATACTTAATTTTACGTAGGTAACTTGTCCTTTATTATATTTTTTTGTGTAATTTAAATATATTTGAGCAAAAAAAAAAGAGAAGTACTAAACTTCTCAAAATCATTAATATATTTATTATAAAATTTTAGCTTAAAAATGCTGCTCCAACTATCCCTGCATCTGCACCTAACGTTGCTATTACAATATCTGCGAAGTCTTCATTTTTATAAATTATATACTTTCTAACTAATTCATCTAATCCATCTAATATTATATCCCCAGCTCTTGATACTCCTCCACCTAAAGATATAACTTCTGGATCTAATGTATTTATCATACCTGCAATAGCTTTCGCTAAATACTCTTTGAATCTGTTTATAGTTTCAATAGCAACTTTATCATTTAATCTATATGCATCAAATACATTTTTAGCATTTATGTTCTCTATATTATTATTAGCTAATTCTAGTATTTTACTATCATTGCCTTCTTCTATTAATTTTTTAGCATATTTTATAATAGCTGTCGCTGAACAAAAAGTTTCTAAGCATCCATTGTTCCCACAGTTACAATCAAAATAATTAGTGTCTACTATAACATGACCAATTTCAGACCCCATATTATGTGCTCCATTGAAAACTTTCCCATTTATTATTATTCCTCCACCTACTCCAGTTCCTAAAGTATACATAACACCTACATCGCAACCTTTCATACTTCCCGCTTTAGCTTCTGCCAAAGCTGCAACTGTAGCATCATTTTCAGCGTATACATTTGTTTCTGGAAACTTAGACTTTAAAGTATTTATAAAATCTTCTTCCTTCCAACCTAAGTTAACACATGTGACTTGCCCCTTTTTATTTATAAAACTAGGAACTCCAAATCCAATTGACTTAATCTCCGAAATTCGAACACCGTTTTCCTCTAACATGGTTCTTACAAGTTGATTAATATCTTCCATTATTTTTTCAAATCCACTCAAAACATCCGTTGGACATTCTTTTCTAAAAAGAATTTGCCCATTTTCATCTACTACACCAGCTTGTACTCCTGTACCACCTATGTCTACACCTATATAGTACATATTCATATCCCCCTTATTCTATAATTAAGTTCTATTTATAATTTTATTATACAATCAATCTTAATTATTTAAAATATGTTTTAAAAAAATAATAGTAGAAGATTACTCTCCTACTATTCCTATATATGGTAAGTTTCTATATTTTTCTGCATAGTCAATTCCATATCCAACTATGAACTTGTCTTCTATAACAAATCCCACATAGTCAACATGCATATCAACTTTTCTTCTTTGTGGCTTGTCTAATAACGTACATAATTTTAAAGATTTTGGATTTCTAGTTTTTAATGCTGCTACTAAATTGCTTAATGTTAATCCGCTATCTATTATATCTTCAACTATTAAAACATTTTTACCCTCTATATCTACATCTAAGTCTTTTAATATTTTAACTGTTCCTGAAGATTCTGTTGAGCTTCCATAGCTTGATACACTCATAAAATCTATGTTAACATCTAAGTTTATATTTCTTATTAAATCAGCAACAAATACACTCGCACCTTTAAGTATACCTACTACTAATAATTCTTGTCCTCTAAAGTCTTCCTCTATTCTTTTTCCTAGTTCTTTAACTTTTGTTAATATCTCTTCTTCACTTATCATTACACCTGTAACCTTGTACATAATTGTACCTCCAATTTACCGTATATTAATATATATCATTATAACATATACTTTAAATAATTTGTGAATATTTTTTTATTTTATTTAATAATAATTCGTGTTTATTTCTTATCCTTCTTATTCCCTTCATATATTTTTATTTTTTACGTATTAGTTATATATTATATGCAAATTATTATATATAATTATTATTGTAATCAATATTTTAGGAGGACTATTAAAATGAGTACAAATCATGGTGCTAACTTATACGACCTATCAAATAAACTAGGTTTTAAAAAAAATGAATTAAAAGATTTTAGTTCAAATATAAATCCATTAGGCTCTTCTAGTTTAGGTAAAAAAGCTATTTTAGATAATATAGATATGGTATCTATATATCCTGACCCAAACTACTATAACCTAAAGAATTCAATATCAGAGTATTGTAATTGTAATATAAAAAATATAGTATTAGGAAGTGGTGCAACTGAACTTATTTCATCATTTATAGAAATAGTTAATCCAAAAAAATCAGTTTTATTATCTCCATCATATTCTGAGTATGAGAAAGAGTTAAACAAAGTAAATTGTGAGATATATAAATTCTTTTCAAAAAAAGAAAATAAGTTCAAAGTAGAAGTAGATGAGTTTATAGATTACATAAACATAAATAAGTGTGATTTGGTTGTTATTTGTAACCCAAATAACCCAACTGGATTTGCATTTACTAAAAGTGAAATAAAAAAAATATTAGAAAATACAAATGCATTTTTAATGGTTGATGAAACATATATTGAATTTACAGATACACAAACTTATTCTTCTACACATTTAGTTGATAATTTTAGTAAGTTATTTGTAATAAGAGGTACCTCTAAATTTTTTGGTACACCTGGTATAAGACTTGGCTATGGACTTACATGTAATTCTCAAGTACAAGATTCAATTGCAAACCATATAGACCTTTGGAACATAAATACATTAGCATCTGTTATGGGTGAGGTCATGTTTACTGACACAGACTTTATAGATAATTCTAGTTCTATATTAAAATGCGAACGAGAATTTTTGTTGAGAGAACTTTCTTCAATTGAAGACTTAGAAGTGTATCATAGCGACGGTAATTTTATACTTAGCCAAATTAAAACAAAAAAAATAACAGCATCAAAATTGAGAGAAATTCTAATTGAAAAGAAATTTATAATAAGAGACTGTAATTCTTTTGAAGGGTTAGATGAATACTTCTTTAGAATTTGTACTTTAAATCATGATGATAATGTTTTATTGATAGAGTCTTTAAAAGATATATTCAAATAAATAAAATGTGGATTTAAAATAATATACTATTTTAAATCCACATTTTTTATTTACTTGATTCTACTCAACGTAGCTACAGCTTCGGCTCTCGTTATATCATTTTTAGGTCTGAATGTATTGTCTTCATATCCTTGCATATACTTATTCTCCAAAATTCCTTCAACCTCTTTTGTTGCCCATAAAGATACTTGATTATAATCTTTAAATTTATTTAATTTATCAAAATTGCTATCACTTATTTTTTTATAGCTAGCTATCATTTTAGCTGCTTCTTCTCTTGTAATAGGTTCATCTGGATTAAACAATTCATTAGAAACCCCATTTGCAACTCCATTAGTAAAGGCTATATCTATTTGAGTTCTGGCCCAATGATTTTTTGTATCATTAAATACCTTTCCACTACTTTTAGCCAATCCAAAATAACTATTGAAAATTTTAACAAACTCAGCCCTTGTTATTGAGTTATCAGGTCTGAATGTATTGTCTTCATATCCATCTATATATCCATCTTTATAAAATTTTTCAATTTCATTAATTGCCCAATGATTTTTTACATCCTTAAAACCATCACTAGATTCATCTACGCTAGAATCATTTACAAATACTTTATCTATGTTTCCTGTATATACATTTTTATAATATAAATATCCATTTTTTATATACATTGGATTTCCATATATATTAAGTAGTTTCACTTTATTTGACCCATCTTTATTTATTTTGTATATATATCCATTGTTGCTAGTATTAGAATAATATATGAAATTGCTACTTTTTACTACATAATCCATCTCTCTCATATATCTATATTTATCACTATTGCATTCTGGATACTTGCTCTTATCCCATACATGATCTTTCCCCATCTCACTATCACTTAATGCAAGATACGAATACCTAATTACACCTTCTCTATCTGGAAGAGGATCATCCCATGTACAATCTAATTGATACTTATAGCCATCAATATCAACAATATTCCACATATGATTCATCTTTTCACTAGTAACATATATACTATCTATGTCTACTTTGTTTAAAAGTAGTTTCATACTCATTGCATATCCTTGACAAACTCCTTTTCCTTTTATAAGTATTCCATAAACATCGAAGGCTGAATTATCTTCTGATGAATACTTTGTATTTAAAATTAAATAATCGTGTATAGCCATAACTTTTTCTATGTCTGTCATTGATTTTGACATATTTTTTCCCAAAATATTTTCAACTTTTTTATTCAATTGATTTATCATATCTTTTATTTTATCTTTTGAATCTATGTATTTAAATTCTAACTTACCATTACTCCAGTAGACAGAGTCTTCATATTTAAAATAAAAGATTTCAGGATGATCATCTAAAACCTTTTTTCTAATATTAAAAACTTCTAAACTGTCTGGAACTCCATACTTTGAAAGATTTACAGAATCTTCTAAATTAATAAGCGCATTATATATAGAATTATATAAATAGCTGTTTTTACTATCTTCAGTTTCTAGATTAGAGTTATCAAAATACTTTTTAGATTCTTTTGAATATGGATCCTCCGTAAATTTCAAATTATTATTTGCATAAATTTTTCCTGATGATACTATAACTAATATTGTTGTTAGCAATATTAAATTTTTCAAAAAACTTTTTTTATTTTTCATGTTTTTCCCCCATATTATTCCATTTTATGTCAATTATATATTATCATAATGTATCTCTATAAAAAATAAAAAGATGAAAAGTAAATACTACTCTTCATCTTTTATTGAAAAATCTACTCCCTCAATTATATTTGGGTCATAGCTTTCTTTTTTAAATTTTTTATATTTTTCTATTTCTTCACTAATTATACCTAAACTCCATAACAGTACAAATAAATCATCTACAAAACCAAATATTCCAGTTATCATCTCTGGGATAAAGTCTATCCCCGATACAAGATATGTTATAGCTATAAAAATTGCAGATGTAACTTTAGCTTTACTTATTATATTAACCTCTTTATCTGTAAAAAAGTCAGGTAATTTAAATAGATTAATTATAAACATTATTCCAAACTTAGCATCTTTAAATCTTACTAAAACTTTTTTTAATATATCTAAAAGTGTATCTAAAATTCTCATTAATACTTTCATAATTACCACCCCTAAAGTTATAACTTAAAACTATTATAACTCATAGAGCATTTTTCTTAAACATACAATTTTTACAATAAATTAATACCAGATTGCTCACATTTTTTTATCATATCTTTCGACCATATACCTACTTGAACTTCACCTATATGGGCTTTATTTAGAAAATACATACAAATTCTAGATTGACCAATTCCTCCACCTATAGTGTATGGCAATTCTCCTTTTAATAAAGACTTATGATAATCTAATTCTTTTCTATCTTCACACTTAGATAACTTTAATTGCTTTTCTAAGCTTTTTTCGTCTACTCTTATACCCATAGATGAAAGTTCTATCGCATTATCTAATACTGGGTTATAAAATAATATATCTCCATTTAATTCCCAATCGTCATAATCTGGACTTCTTCCATCATGTTTGTCTCCGGTAGATAATATTTTACCTATTTGCATTAAAAACACAGCGCCTTTTTCTTTTACAATTTTATTTTCTCTTTCTTTTGGCGTTAAACTTGGATACATATCTAAAAGTTCTTGAGATGTTATAAATGTAATCTCTTTAGGTAAAGTTTTTTGTATTTCTGGATATATACTACTTACATGTTCTTCAGTTTCTTTGAAAACTGAATAAATATTTTTTACAATACCTTTTAAAGTATCTATGTTTCTTTCTTTTTTATCTATTATTAATTCCCAGTCCCATTGATCAACATATATTGAATGAATGTTATCTAATTCTTCATCTTTTCTAATAGCATTCATATCTGTATATAAGCCTCTTCCTGTTGAAAATCCATATTTTTTTAAAGCCATTCTCTTCCATTTAGCTAAAGAGTGAACTATTTCTGCATTTTTCTTTATATCCGGAACTTCAAAGCTTACAGCCTTTTCAGTTCCATTTAAGTTGTCATTTGTTCCTGTCTCCGGTAGAACAAATAATGGTGATGATACTCTTGTAAGTTTTAATGTTTCTCCTAGCCTACTTTCAAAAAAATCTTTTAAATCTTTTATAGCTTGTTGTGTTTGAATTACTTCTAATTTTGATTCATATCCTTTTGGTATTATTAAACTCATATTAATACTCTCCTTTATATTTTTTATTTTAGAGAGTATGACGTCATACATTTTTAACTTATAGTGTGGCCATCACTATTTATTGCATAAAAAAAACTCTCATCTCTATATAAATATAGGGACGAAAGTTTATATTTCCGCGGTGCCACCCTGATTAACCTGAATATATTATCAAGTTCTCTCAAATAACGCAACAAGACAAATCTTAGTGCGTTCCAACTTGATAACGGTTTGGTTCCGTCTAAGCCTACTCTTTAAAATTTCGGTTAGCAACTCCAGGATGTTCTTCAATATAGGCTTCGTGTTGGACTCACACCATAACCAACTCGCTCTTGACTACTTCCTATATATACTCTTCCTTTCAACGTCTTTTTAAAAGATTTGAAATTGTTTAAACTTATTTTAGTTGAATTTTTTACTTATGTCAACTAAAATAAAATCCCTCAATTTTTTTATACTTTATCTAAACTAGTTTTTATCTCTAAATACATTTATTTAAAAATGTAAATTTAATTTATAGGTTTAATTTTTAATGTTCATTTATATATTTCATAAAATTTTTAATTTTTTATTAATTATTAGTAATTTCATTTGCTTTTTGATTTTTTTGAGCACTTATTTTTTTCTTTTTATAAAAATAATAAATAATTATCGCCGTAATAATAACCACTGATAAAATTATGGCAGATGTTATTTTAAAATTATCAGCTAAATGCAATGATATTGCACACATTATAATTCCTGCGATTGAATTTCCAATAAATATTCCAATCAATGCATCTCTAATTCTCATTTTAAAAATAGAAGCAAGAGCCGCCGCACTCCATGAACCAGTTGTTGGAAGTGGAACACCTACAAATAATATAATCCCTATAATGCTTACTGCTTTTAATTTTTTAGCCTTTCCCTCTATTTGTATATCTATCCATCTTATTATTTTATTAAAATATTTTTTATGTCTTAAGTAATCTATTACATTTCTAAACAATATTACTATTGGTATTGCTATAAGTGTTGATCCTATCAACGAAAAAATATATACATACACAGGATTCAGCTTCATCGCTATACCTAAAGGTATAGCTCCTCTTAACTCTATGATAGGTACCATAGATAAAAACATCAATTTAATATATTCCAACATTTACCCTCCATAAATAACTTTTTATTGTATAAATTATTATAAAAAGGTAGTCACACAAGTTGACTACCTTTTTAATCACCTAAATAAATTTCTTTTATTACATTTTACTAAATCATATAATTGATATACTAAATAAATTCCAATTCCTATAAAAATAAAACGTAACGTCGTAAAAGGTGCTGCATATCTGTCAAACGAAAAAGTTGTAGCATAAATTAATATATTTCCTAAGTATACCGATATCAATAGAAACATTTCTGCAAGCCTTCTCTTTAAAATTATACCTGTGTATAAGCATAGTATACATGCTATCCAATTTATTGAATTTGTGATTTGTAAAATCAGTTTGTTTATTGAAAAAACTTCATTCCAATAAAACACACTCTTCATCATATCTAAAGGTTTTAATATTAAATATGACAATATAAAGCTAATAGGATTACTTTTCCACCACTCACTTTGTCTATATTTAGCTTTAATTCCATCTGTTTCTAAACTTATATATCTTTTTATATACGGTTTTTCTGAACTTCCATTATCATAATACTTCTTAAATTTTTCTTTTGCTACATCATCTACATTAGTTTTATAATCTAATTCTTCATCAGATGGGTATCCTATTCCTTGATAAGTACCTAGAAGCTTTGGATTTCCAGCTCCATATGTAAGAGGTATAAAAGTATTATATATTTTATAGTTCCTTATACTCCAAGGTATAATAAAGCATAATAAAACTATGCCTATTATAACACCTTGCTTAATCAATGTTTTAAAGTCGTATCCAACTAATATCAAATATATAAACGCAAAAACAGGGTATATTCCAATATTTGCTTTAAACATAAGTGCAAACATATACATACTTAAACAAATCCAAAAATATTTTTTTTCTTGCGTCTTTCCCATCATTAAAGTTGAATAAATCATCCCAACCAAACATAATGTAAACGGAGTCTCTGTTAGTATAAGATTATCCATCCATATAAAATCTGGGCTAAAAAATAATAGTAAAGTTATAACTCCACACCATTTTGGGGCAAATACTCTAACACATTTATAAGCTAAAAATGCAGTTATACAACCCATAGTTATCCAAACCAATTTTAATACTAGCCAAAGTAAATTACCATCCCCAAATATAAATGATAAAATTCCTATTAAAATTGTCATTCCTGGCATTATCTGCGCACTTATAACTCCATGCATAGTTATTGTTCCTGTTTTTTGAAATTCAATACCACTAAGTACATAACTTAAATCATCACTATTTAAACTGTATTTAACTCCTAAATCAGCCATTGCTAAAGCTCTAATCAAAAACAATGAAATCATAATCAGTATAACAATTTTATTTTCTTTTATAAACTCAGTAATTTTATTTCTAGATTTTATACTCATTGTCATTATAATTCTCCTCCTGAGTTTGTATTTCATGATCTTTCATATAATTTTCTATAGATACCATTTGGACTAATGTTTTTATTTTATTTGCCTGACTTGAAATTATAATTGAATGTAAAAATGCAACTATAAGCAACCCTATTATTCCTATCAAATAAACTAAATTAGATGGTGTTTCAATTTTCACAATATAACATAACCATTCAATTAAACCTGGAAAAATAGATACAATTATTAAACTGCATGAAACTAAAATCCAGACTAATGAATGTTGTAACCATAACCTTTTTTTGTTAACAGCTCTAAATACTACAATTAAAAAAATTATAGAAAATAGAATAAGTTCAATTCTTAAAATACTAGACATAATTAACACCTAACCCTTTTTTCAAAACTTGCACATACTATAGCTAAAGATACCTTTATCATATAATATATAGATTTCCAAGAACTAATAGATGATACTCCACTCTCTCTACTAAACATATTTGCATGTACCTCTTTTATTTTAAGATTAGCCTTTGTTAAAGATATTATAGATTCTGGTTCGGGATAATCAACAGGATAATTAGTTGATAAATACTCTATAGCATTCTTATTTCCTGCCCTATATCCAGATGTACAATCCCTTACTACTACTTTTGAACATAATTTGATTATAAATGATAAGTATTTTATCCCAATACGTCTTAAAAGTGTAGATTTAAACCCTTCATTATCTTCTATAAACCTTGATCCTATTGTAAAGTCAGCTTCTTTATTCAAAATGGGTTTAATTACATCATCTAAAGAGTTTATATCATGTTGCCCATCTCCATCAAATTGTACTGCAATATCATAGTTGTTTATTTTAGCAAATATATATCCGGTTTGGACAGCTCCACCTATACCTAGATTATTTATAAGGTTTATACATTTTATATTATTTTTTTTGCAAATATACTTAGTGTTATCTGTTGATCCATCATTAATAACAATATAATCTAGAATATATTGTTCACATTGTTTTGAATATTTTTCAATATTGTTAACAACTCTTACTATATTATCTTCTTCATTATATGCAGGTATAATCAATAAAACTTTCATTTAAATCACTCCTTAATTTTATCTTTAAAAATAAAAAATTTACTAACTACATAGTTCAATATAACTACTATAAAAGATAATATAACTTTAGATATCATTATCCCGCTTATACTAAATATGTAGTAATTTCCTACATTGAATATACTTATGCATATTAATAGTCCTAATTGTTCAAATAAAAATGATATTATACGCGCACCTAAAAAAGATATTATTTCAGATTTTAATATCTCTATATCCCATGATTTACTATTAAATACCCATATTTTATTTGTTATGTAAGCAAATATTGTAGCTACTATAAAAGCTATTGTATTTACAGTTAGTGTGTTTTTTTCTCCAAATATAATAATTCCAATTACAAATGTTGTGTAATTAACTAATGTGGTTAAAACACCAAAAAATAAATAACTTAAAGTTTCCTTATTTAAAACTGATTTTATACTATCTTTCACATAATTCTCCTTTTTATCTTTTTATACTATTAATATATCAAAATTCCTTATCAAATGTCAATTTTTACCTAATTTTCAATCTTATTGACTAAGTATGCAAGTTTATTGTTTAAATAAAATAAAAAAGTTGCTATAATATAGCAACTTTTTTATTTTATTTAATATATTACATATTGAAAGTTTTATCTACGTAAGCTTTTATCTCTTCTGCTGTTCCCATAGTTAATACTTCATTAGCAAATTTTTTCATATCTTCATAGTTAACAGAAGTTATGAACTTTCTAGCTGGAAGTATAGATATTGGAGACATAGAGAATTCATCAAGTCCCATTCCTAAAAGAATAGGTATCATTCTTTGATCTCCTGCAGACTCTCCGCACATACCTACCCATTTACCTTCTTTATGAGCGTTATCTATTACCATTTTTATAAGTCTTAATACAGCTGGATTAAATTGATTATATAAATAACTTATTTTTTGGTTCATTCTATCTACTGCACAAGTATATTGAATTAAGTCATTAGTTCCTATAGAGAAGAAATCCACATGTTTAGCTAATATATCTGATATAACTGCTGCAGATGGTATTTCTATCATCATTCCAACTTCTACATCCTTAGAATATTCGATTCCTTTAACATCCATTTCAGCTAAAACTTCTTTTATTATAGCCTTAGCTTTTAATAGTTCTTCTAAAGAAGATATCATAGGGAACATTATTCTTAATTTTCCATGTACACTAGCTCTATATAAAGCTCTTAATTGAGTTTTAAATATATCTGTTCTATCTAAGCATAGTCTTATAGCTCTATATCCTAAGAACGGATTCATTTCCTCGTCCATTTTGAAATATTTTAATTCTTTATCTCCACCTATATCTAAAGTTCTTATTACTATAGGCTTTCCATTCATACCTTCAAGAACTGCTTTATATGCTTCATATTGTTCTTCTTCACTTGGGAAATCATCTTCCTTGTCCATGTATAAGAACTCAGTTCTATATAGTCCTACACCTTCTGCATCATTTTTTAGTAATCCTTCTAAATCATTAGGGCTTCCGATATTCCCTGCAAGCTCTACATGTCTACCATCAAGAGTTATAGAAGTTTTTCCTATTAATTGTTTTAATGCTTCTTTTTCTTCATCAAACTTAGCCTTTAAATCTCTATACTCATTTATAACTTTTTCATCTGGGTTAACTATAACTTGTCCTGTTTCGCCATTGAATACTATAAAATCTCCATCCTTAACATTTTCAGTTACATCACTAAGTCCAACTACTGCAGCTATTTCTAATGTTCTAGCCATTATAGCAGTATGAGAAGTTCTACCACCTATATTAGTTAAGAATCCTAAAACCATTTTTTTATTCATTGTTGCAGTATCTGATGGTGTTAAGTCGTGAGCTATTAATATAACTTCTTCAGATAAAGCTGATAAATCTACAACTTTTATCCCTAATATATGTCTTAAAACTCTGTTTGTAACATCCTTGATATCTGCTGCTCTTTCTCTCATATATTCATTGTCCATTGACTCAAATATACTTACAAACATTTCTTTAACTTCGTTTAACGCAAAGTCAGCATTTACCTTTTCATCTCTTATTTTAGCTATAGTCTGATCTATTAATTCTGGATCTTGTAAAACTAATAGGTGAGCTTCAAATATTTCAGCTTCATGTTCCCCTAATTCAACTTTAGCTCTTTCTTTTACTTGCTCTAACTCTTTTTTTGACTCTTCTACTGCAGCTTGTAACTTTTCAACTTCAGTCTCAACATTTTCTATGTTTTTTTTCTCTATATTAAGTTCGCTATGTTCTATAACCAAAGCTTTTCCTAAAGCTACTCCTGGCGATGCTCCTGTTCCTTTATACATATATGCGTCCTCCCATTGTCTTGTGTATACATTATATATATTCAACAAACCTCGGTTTTCACCGAGGCTTTTTATTTTTTATTATTCACCAAATCCGCTTTCTATTAACTCAACTAATGCGTTAACTGCTGATTCTTGATCTTCTCCATTAGCAACTACAACAACTTCATCTCCTTGAGCTAATCCTAAACTCATTATTCCCATTATTGATTTAGCATTTACAACTTTATCTTTTGCCTTTATCTCTACTGTTGATTTGAACTCAGATGCTTTCTTTACAAACATTCCTGCTGGTCTAGCATGTAATCCACTTGCATTTTTGATAGTTACTATTTTTTCCATTGTAATACCTCCATAGATTTCATTTGTTATATTTTGATATAAATATTTGCAATATTAATTTATGCCTTTATATCATTTATTATTATATTTGTTAAAAGTTTAGTAAACCTATTCCTATGAATTGTAATTATAGGTCTAGTTTCAAAACTAGCTTCCCAATTCACATTAGAATTCATATTAGTATTTACTACTTCTACTACCTTATTAAAATCATATAAGTTTGTTCTATTTATATTATTTTCCTCAAGCTTTTTCTCATATATACAATAAAATAAATCTTTATACGAGAAGTCTTTTGGTAAATTTAAACACTCTCCTAATTTTGGAATTATGTTTTCTAAAAGTGTTCTTTTACTTATATCTCTTTTTATGTTCAATGCCTTTGTTAATGATTCTATAGTTTCTTTGCTCAAGTTGCTTAACTTGTAAAAACAATAATCATCATCATATTTATATTCCTTGTTGAAATAATATCTTAGACCATCATATCTGTCAAAGGTTTTCATAGCATCAAAATACCCTAGCTTAATGTTTTTACTTACATTGTCTGGATCTAAGTTTAGACACCCTCCTAGAGATTCTGACGGCACAATTATCTTCATGTTCACATCTTGATGGTGATTTAAATTTATCTTTCCAAATAAATCATCAACTAGTCTTATAACAACAATATCTTCATATCCTTTTTCACTTAATAAACTTACAGGTATATTATTATGAAATAAACCATCTAAAAATAATTTATCGTCTAATTTATCTAGTTTAAATATAGGCAAACTAGCACTTGCAATTAGATAGTCTAGTAATTTTCCTTTTTCAATATTTTCTAAGAACATAGGACTTGGAATTATTTTTCCATCCCATACAACTGTTACTAATCCAAAATCTTTGTTGGAATTTCTTATAATGTCTTCATCTATGGTCTTTTCTAATAAACTTCTAAATGGACTTATATCTATTCCTTTATTTTTTCTAGCTTTATTTATAAGAGATATCACTCTATTTATATTTTTAGGAGTAAAGTCAACATTTTTTATATTGTGATATGTTTCCTCATCCACATCCATAAAATGAGTGTAGTCATACTTAGTCCATATCTCTTCTAGTACCTCTAGGTTATTTTGGACTATATACGCTCCATTCAAGGCTCCTATAGAAGTTCCTGCAACACCTTTAAATTCTATACCTAACTCTCTTAACGCCTTATATGCACCTAACTGGTAAGCACCCTTTGTGCCTCCACCTTCAAGTACTAATCCTTTCATAAATATCACCTTATATAAGTTATAAAGATATATCTTCCTAAAAACAAATATATTACAAGTTTCTCCCTATTTCAAGTAAAAATTATATTTTTTTATAATATTTATTCAATTTTAATTTTATGTTAGATTCTAAAAACAACATGGAAGCTTGTATTTTTAGCATTTCATTAAATTAAATATGCAAAATTTACTATTTTTACTATTTCACATCTAAATCACTATTTACTATTTTTACTACTTTTAAGAACATCTTTTTCTCTATGGGATTTAGCTTTATATTTGACATTATATAGTTATTAGGATCTATTAAATATATCTTTTTATAACCAGTTTTATAAAACATCATACAAACATTTTTAATATCAGAAAAATTATCTGCATCAAATGGATCTACATCTATTATTAAATTATACTTAGATGTTTTTATTCCCTTTATTTTATCTTTATAATCATTTACAAACGTTTTTATTTCATTGCTATTTAAATATCCATTAACTTTTATATACACTTTACTATTTTCACCTAAAACCTGAGTATATATCATAATTTCCCCCCTGTAAAATACATTTACTATGAATATATGTATATATACTTAATTTAGTGAATTTAGATTTAATGATTTTTTTATTAGCTCTTCTATTTCTTGTTGTAAATAATTTATCTCTTCATTTACTTTATTATCAAATTTAATATTTTTTATAATTTGTTTTGATAATTTTTCTATTTCTAAGTAATTTTCATCTTTAAAAATACTTATTTCCATAACTTTGTTCGGATAATAATCATACAAATTTTTACCCATCTTTTTTGCAAACACCTTAAAATAATTATCATATATCTTTGAATTTAATAATCCTAATAAATATTCATATGAAAATTCTTCTTCATACTCTTTTTTTATACAAAACGAATATACATCAGCACTGCAAAAACTATTATTTTCATCAATAGCAAATTTATTTTCATTTGACTTATATGGGTACATTATCTTTTTTCTTTCAAACATTAATTTATCTCTACCCCATTGTAACTGATACCATTTGCGAGTATTTTTCTTACATTCTCTTCTATTTTGCAATTTATTTTTATAATTTTGTATGTATTTTACAGATTGTATATAATCATTTATATCATTTATATCATCACTATATATAAGTTTTAAGTCACTTTTTTCTATATAATATTTCTTAATATTTTTATTTTTAATCCAATTTTTCACTATATCTTTTTCTATATTATTACATTGTATTTCATTATTTTTTATAACAAATGCTTTGTCACATCCAGTTATAATTCCCTGAAAACTTATACATATATCTTTTAGCTTATATTTACAGCTTTTTTCTATAACGTTATATAAGTTTACATTTTCTTTTTTATCTATAATCCACTTTTCACTCATATCACTTTGATTCATATCTATTTTAGTAAAATAGTCACTAAACTTTAGAGTTGATTTGATATCATCTATATATTTTAACTTAATACTATAGTTGGTAATCCTATAAAAATCAAAACTCGAATTTATATATTTTGACTTTTCCATTGTAAATATACAACTTGCTACATTTGCATTTTTAAATACATTAAATCCATTGAAATCTATAATTTCTTTAATTTTAACATTATTAATGATATAGTTTCTTAAATTTTCTCCACTTGTGCTTTCCAAAAAATATCTTGGAGTTATTATACTTGCAACTCCATTTTTTTTAAGTAAGTCAATTATCCGTTTATAAAAACAAAAATAGATGTCTGCCTTATCCTTATATACGTCACCATAATTTTTTATTAATTGCTTTTTATATTTCATAGTCAAATTTTTATGTCCTATATAAGGAGGATTTCCTATTATATAGTCAAACTTCTCACCCCAGAATGTTTCTTTCAAAGTATCATCTATTCCTTCATACATCAAACTATCAAAACAGTATATATTAAATTTATCAGTAGATGAATCTATCTCTTTATTCCTCAAAGAATATTTCAAAACATTTACTGCATTTTGATCTATATCTATACCATATATACAATTTTTAATTATATGTTCATGTATATTTTCAATATTAAGATCATTTTTAATAACTTCAAACTTTTTATACAAAACATCATATACCTCTAGTAAAAAATTTCCACACCCACAAGACATGTCCAATATCTTAGGAGATGGATTCTTGTTAAAATCATGTTCTGTCAAAATTTTATTAACAATATAATCTATTACATATTTAGGAGTATAATAAATCCCCAAAGCTTTTTTTTCATTTTCACTTAAACTATTTTCATATAAATCAGATAAATAGTAGTTATTACAATTTAGAATCTCCATATAACTTCCCCCTAGAAAATACACTTTCTAGCTACCATTATATCAAAGTTTGAATTAATTAATATATAATTAAATACAAATAAAAAGAAGTATATATTATATACTTCTTTTTATTTGTATTTGGAATCTATATATCTTAGTACTCCTTGAGCTATACCCTCTGCCATTTTATCTTGATATGCTTCGTTATTAAGTTTTTTTTCTTCTTCTTTATTAGTTATAAATCCAGCTTCTACTAGAACTGTTGGAATTTCTGTCTCTCTTAATATTTCTAAGTTTGAAGGATAAATCCCTCTATTTCTAGTATTTAAATATAAGCAGATTGTATCTTGTATTGATTTAGCTAACTGCTCTGAACCTTCAATATTATTTGCTTGATAGTATGTTTCTGTTCCAGACGCAGACCTTCCTCCACTTTCTGAGTTAAGATGTATTGAAACAACCATGTCTACACCTTGCTCATTAGCAATATTACTTCTTTCATCTAAAGAAGCATATGTATCTTCAGTTCTTGTCAAAACAATTTCTAAATCTTCATATTGAGATAAATTTCCTGCTACTTTTTTTGCAATTCCTAAAGATATATTTTTTTCTAGGGTCCCATTAACACCTTTCGATCCAACATCATTTCCTCCATGTCCAGGGTCTATTAAAATTTTTATTTTTTTCTTTGATTTATCATTATCTAAATTTAGATGCTCAATTCCAGCATTTTCCTGGGTATTTTCATCAGTTTTATTTGAGTCTATTTTAGGCTTATCAGATTTTATTGACCCAGTTAAACTTTTAAATCCAAATATTATCGAAAATATAACTGCCAATATTAAAAATACTAAAATTAATAGTCTTGATTTTTTTATTCTTTTTCTTTTTACAGTTTTTTTCTTATTTGCCATATATCCACCTTTCTACTATATAATTCAGGTTAATTTTAGCATTTTTTGATTATATTTTCAATACAACTAAGGTTATCCTCCTAAAGTAATATCTTGTTTGCTATACCAATTTATCGCTTCATGTATATGGTTGTGTTTAAAGTCTGGCCAGTAATCATCTAAAACATAAAAATCTGCATATATAGATTGTACAGGTAAAAAACCACTTAGCCTTCTTCTTCCCCCCCATCTTATTATTAAATCCAATCTAGATATATCAAAAGACTGTATGTATTCATGTATATTATTTTTATTATTTCCTTTAGCCGTAGATAATGTGTTTAAGTCCCAATGCCATCCATAGTTAACTAACAAATTAGCTTTTATTTGCCCATCCTTAGCCTCTGTACGACTAGTGTATGGAATTAATTCCTTTGGGAACATCGGCGAACTCGTATTTCCTATAACCAGTAAAGATGCTCCTTCGTCTACTAACATCTTAGCTGCATTTACACACGCATCAGTAAAAGCTTTGGTCTGGGGTGCAGGTCTCTTTGTATTATCCGTAGTAAATCCATAAAATGTAACTTCATCTACACCTATATCTCTGCATACCCTGTATGCTTCAAGCCCTGGGTCTAGTCCATTATCATACCCTTTGTCTTTAGTAAGCCCATTAGATTCAGCCCACCTTCTATTTCCATCTGGTATTATTCCTACATGTTTTGGAATTCTCATTTTAATCACCTCTTGATGTGAATTATTGACACATATAGAAATTTTACACAATTTAAAGCATTTTATTAAAATTTTTTAAATTTTCAATAAAATAACTCCATTATTTACTGTATTTATAGTAAACTATAAATATATTTTTATTCGGAGGTATTATATGAGGAAAAATTTGTTTTTAGTTTTTTTACTTTTTACTTTTTTACTTGTAGGTTGCTCTTCTAAATCAGATATTAAAGATGTACCTGTAAGTGAAATTAAAGATGCTATATTAAAAAATAATCTTTTAGACGTAGATCCTTTAAATGATATTCCCGCTTCAGAATTCCATGCTCTTAGTTCTGTAAAAAATGATATTAACGAAGGCTTTATGCTAAGTGCTATGATAAATGTTAAATTAAGAGATGTCATAGTTATTAAAACTGATAATCCTGAAGTTATAATTAAAGCTTTAGAAAAATATAAAAATAATTCACTAAAACTATTTGCTGACGGATATGGTGGAGAAGATAATATGGAAAGTGTATCAAATTCAATATTGAAAACAATAGGTAACTATGTATATTTTATAGCTACTCCAAACGCTGATGAGATTGAAAATGTAATTTTAAATACTATTCAGCAGTAATGCTTAATGTATCTAACTTATTCTATTAGTTAGTTTTTATTCATTTGTGTAAATCTAAGTCTTGTTGTTTTTTTTATTAAATATGTTATATAATCACTTTAGATATATTATTTTAATTTTAGGAGGGTATTCATGGAACCGTTATTTTTAAAACCATTATTTATGCACAGAATATGGGGAGGAACTACATTAAGAGATAAGTTTAACTATGAAATCCCCTCTGAAAATACAGGCGAGTGTTGGGCTATAAGTTCTCATGAAAATGGAGATTGCGAGATTACAAATGGAAAGTTTAAGGGGATGACTTTATCTATCTTATGGTCTAATCACAAAGAACTATTTGGAAATATGCCTGGAGATAAATTTCCATTACTTACAAAAATATTAGATGCTAATGATAATTTATCAGTTCAAGTCCATCCTGATAATGAATATGCTAATAAAAACGAAAATGGAGAATTGGGTAAAACTGAATGCTGGTACATAATAGATTGCGATGATGATGCTGAAATGATATTTGGACACAATGCTAAATCTAAAGAAGAATTGGAATACATGGTTTCAAATAATAAATGGAGTGATTTACTTAGAAGAGTTAGAGTTAACAAAGGAGACTTTTTCTATGTTCCAAGCGGAACAATCCATGCTTTATGCAAAGGAACTCTAGTGTTAGAAACTCAACAAAATTCTGATACTACTTATAGGGTTTATGATTATGATAGAATTGACTCTAATGGGAATAAAAGAGATCTTCATGTTGATAAGTCTATAACTGTTACTACAGTCCCTCATATTGAAAACAAATCTAATTATAAGGTTCTTGAAAACGATAACTTTAAACTTACAACATTTGTAAGCAATGAGTTTTTTAGTGTTCATAAATTGGATGTTTTTAATGAATATAGTTCCACTCAAGATAATCCATTCGAATTATATAGTGTAATAGATGGTGACGGAAAACTAGTATCAAACTCAAATGAATATAGTTTAAATAAAGGCGATAACTTTATATTACCTAATAACTTTGGGGAATTTAAACTAATAGGTAATCTACAATTAATAATTTCTCATATGTAGTTAAAAAGGGATGCATATTTATTTTAATACATATGCATCCCTTTTTTAAATTATAAGTTCTGATTCAATATACAAAGTAAAGTAAATTAAACTTAACTTTCTATTTCCCCAAAATACAAACTACCATCTTAACTAAATATTCTTTACATATAGGAACTCTTGAAATATTTTTAAATATCTTCCTCAAGGGTTCTTCTTTATAATATTCTACATTAAATCTACTGTTTTTTATTATATTATTAAATCTCTTTATTGTCATTTTATTTATATACGAAAAATATTCAGTTTCATCTGTTTTTTTACTTATTCTGAATTCAATTCGCTCATTCCCATCAGGTAAATCTTTTACTAATTCTTTATATGTATTTATAAGAGTTTTCTCACTAAAAAATAAATGAACCCATGGTATAGCTATAGCATCGCTTAAATGCGCCCCATACGGGTGATTATACGGAGGAAAGTTTAAATATAATTTACCACCTTTTTTTAAAATTCTATAGCATTCATCTAAAACCTTTTCAGGATTTCCTACATGCTCCATAGCATCATTCATAATTATTGTATCAAAACTTTCATCTGGAAATGGTGTTTTAGATGCATCACAACAAATAAATTTAAACTTTTGGCTTACACCATATTTTTCAGATAAATCTCTAGCATCTTTTTCATATTTATTCAATATCTCTAATCCAACAATACTCTCAACTTCTTTAGATGCATAGAAAACAGTTTTTCCTCCAGCTCCACACCCTATATCTAGTACCTTTTTATCTTTAAACATTTTATCAATAGTTGTGCTCTTTAAATAAAATTTTAATGTATCTAGTCCTTTTTCATATTGCCATTCTTGATATGTTTTTTCTCCATTGTTACTTAAATTAAATGGATGACTTGGTAACTTAAAGAATTTATTCAATTTAATACATGTGTTAATCATAAAAATCTCCTTGTTTATTTACTTAACATATTTCTATTATTTTCCCTAATACTTAAGTACTATTATAGTATATAATTAACTTTTTTGTTAATTATTTCCATATAGTTCTTATAAAAATAAGCTAATTTTTTCATAGGTCCATACATACTAAGTTTTAAATATACAATTTGATTTTTTAAATTTCTAAAGTCAAAAGTATCAACAAATGTAGATATAAATCAATAGTTCATACATATTAAATCTAAGTTATACTTTAAATAACTACAAACCTATATTTGAAAATAAAAATAATTAATAGTTAAGTTTTTGCATATTAAATATAATTATCTTCAAAACAAGGTTCATAATTCTTATTTAAATTTTTATTATCTCAATTTGATTATTTATAATATCCAAGTATTTTTATATATCTTCTCTCTCCTTCTTTTTCGCTTAAAGGAAAATCTATCAAATCTTCTGTATGCTGACAAATTAAATAATCTAATAAATAGTTTCTATCATCTAATATTACTTCACTTATTATCATTGTGTGATATGCACTACCTTGATATATTAATTGAACTAAATCTCCTTTTTCTAATTCATCATAATCTGCTAAAACTGCATATATACCGTAATTCTCGGTTTTATATTTATTGTTATTTAAAACATACCTACCAAATGCATCCGCAGACGTCCAAGTTGGAGTTCTACTAAAATCACTATACCAATACCATTGGTGCATTATATCCTTACCCTCATGATCAAAAGGTATATCCCCTGCATGTATACACTGAGATATATAGTTTGTGCAATCTCCTCCCCATGGGTCATAGTCTTTATATTTAGGGTTTCTGTATAAAGCCCACGTTCTAGCATAATCAACTGCTGATTCTCTATCATATTCATTTAGAAATCTCATATTGTCACTCCATTATATAACTTTTAATGTAATTTGATATGTCACTTTCATTATCTTTAAAATTAATTTTAATTTCATCTATATCGCATGTATCTTTATTTTCATATGAAGAGAATACTATAGATGCGTAGTCCTTTGTTATATAAAATTTTTGGTCTATATTCTTATTTATAAGCTCTGCTTTATTGAAAATATCTTCTATTAATAATTCTCTCTTTCTTTTAAGATCAAAATTATAAGTATTTATATAATTTATTATTTTGTTAGAATTGTATAGTTCCGAAAATATTATAGATATACTAATTATATTGTTTTTATTAAGATGTACTTTAAAATCTACAAGAATAATTGTATTATAGCTAGAATACATATATTCTTCTTCTGAAACTTCCTTAAAAATTAATATATCATCGTATATTTTCTTATTTATATATTCTATGAATGAATTATTATTTAAATTTGTTATTACAGGATATTCTATTATGCAGTTTAAATTTTCGTACTCCTCATCTATATATGATTTTTCTATTTTTAGCATCAAAATAGCCTCCTGTCTTTTAAGTATATTATTATGTATGCTCATTTTCTAAATTGTGTTATATTTTTCTGATATTTTAGTATTAAAATTATGTTTATCGTTTAATATAATCATATATATTTTTATATATTAATTTTTTGTCAAATTTATTATATATTTTGTAATATTTATAGTATTGAATATCTGTTTATAGTTTAATATAATTAGTTGTACGCTAAAAAAAGTAGAAAGAAGGGATTATTTTGTCGAATTTAAAAAAATTCGTTATTGCACTTTTGTTACTAGTTATACTATTGCCAGCTGGTGCTTTTGGGTACTTATACTTTAAGTTAGATAGCATGTATGATAATTCTGCTGATACAAAAATGCTTAATAAGACAAATTATAAGTCAGAAGATGGTATAACTAATATTTTATTAGTTGGAACTGATGGAAGAACTACTAAGGAGGCTTCTAGATCTGATTCTATGATGATTCTTACTATAGATAATAAGCATAAAAGTTTAAAGCTTACTTCTCTAGCTAGAGATACATATGTTAGCATTCCTGGTCATGGCGATGCTAAATTAAATGCAGCATTTGCATACGGTGGAATTGGATTGCTAATAGACACAATAGAAAGTAATTTCAAACTAGATATTCAAAATTATGCTATTGTCGACTTCTTCTCATTCATGGATATAGTTGACACTTTAGGAGGAGTTGTTGTCGATGTTAAATCTAGTGAAATTTCAGAATTAAATAAATTTATTCCTGAATGCTACGAGTTTAACACAAACCCTAAAAAAGGTGAAATAAAGTATGTAAATAATTCTGGTAATCAAAAGTTAAATGGATACCAAGCTCTAGCTTATGGACGTATTAGAAAAAATGATAGCGCTTTAGAGAGAGATAGAAGACAAAGATCTCTTATTGAAGGTATGATGTCTGGAGTTAAAAACTTATCAGTAACTAAATATCCTGAGTTACTTAACTCTATATTACCTTATATAAAAACAAATATGAAGCCGACCGAGATGCTTGCAATTGGAACTACAGTCTTAGGTATAGGCATTTCAAATGTAAAATCATTAGAATTTCCAATGGAACAATATAGTACTGGTGGTAGCTATGGCCATGCTGGTTGGGTTTGGAGATATGATGAAGATAAATGCTTACCTATACTGCATGATTTTATATTTAATGATGTTGAGTTTAAACCAAGCATAAGTGAATAGATATAAAAAAGAAAGCTTATTCCTTAGATGAATAAGCCTTCTTTTTTATTAATTAATTTTTTTAATTCAATTTATATAACTTTAATGCTATCCGATATATAATTCTATAAATTTTTTATAAATTATAATTTTCCTTTAGATATTTAGCTAAATGATTTGAAAGTTTTTTAGCTCCTATGTAGTTTAAATGTCTTGGGTCATAAAAATCTTTTTCTTCATCAAGTCTCAATTCTCTATACATTTTATTATAGTTTATAAAAGAAACACCACTTCGTTTTGCAATATTCTCTACTGTATTTAATCTTTCCACATATTCTTGATTCGGGTTATTAGGAGCTTTTATTAATAAAAGCTTTATATTATTTTCATTTGCTAATTTAATAATTTTATTTAAATATAATTCTGTTTTTTTAGGCAGAAGTCTAGCTTTTTTTGTATTTGGATACTTATAATCTTTAATAGGCTTTGTTCCATCTAAAAAAATCATACCCTTATCTTTATTTTTTTTATTTTTATAACTTAAATCAAAGTCATCTTTAGAAAGATTTTTCCACCTTGAGTGATATTTAAACAAATCAAAATAATAATAAACTCTATCTTTTTTAGGAGCACTAGCTCGTATTGCATCAACTTTGTTTTTTGAAAACTTCATTTCATTAAGTGCAGTATAATTCATAGCTTCAGTTCCATACTCCTTATCATAATCTACAATCATATGCACATCTAATATCATAACTTTAGGTTTTTGAAATTTCAAAGCTTCTTTCATATAATAATAAGTTATCCATATAGGCTGATTTGACGTAGCTAAAACGTATGATTGAATACCTGTTTTATCCCATATCTCTATAGGATTTATAGATGCATACGCATGACTTGATCCAAACGCTAAAACATCTAGTGTATTTCTTTTTTCATTATAAAAACCACTTGTAGTCATGCTAAAATCCCATGGTTTACTTAATTGTTTAGATCTTAATATATTAGAACTATATACAAATATAAGGCTAAATATAACAAAAAAAATAATACTTTTCATTAAAAATTTATTTTTCATTAAATTCCGTCTCCCTAAAATTGAAAATAAATAAACTGTTGAGCACTAAATCCAGGACCATACACACCTAATATAAGTATAGAAAATATAGCAACATAATATATTATCCATCTAAATAAAATACCTTGTCTATTTATTTTTTCTCTTATGTTAAAGCTTCTTTTCATTAAGCCTACTAAAAATAAAATTAGTAATGAAATTATAACTATTTTAATTTCATTTTGATCTAATCCTAAATTATATATACTTCCATCGATTAAAATCCATGGATCAAAATAAAACATTTTTTTTATTATACCCATAGAGTCTCTAAGCGTTGGGGCTCTAAAAAATATCCAAGCAAAATCTACTAAAATAAAAGTAACAATAACCTTGTATAGTCTGTGACCAAAACTACTTCTATCAATACTCAAAATTTCCACAGCTCGATCTCTAAATGGCTTCATTATTTTACCTATAACTTGATATATACCATGTAAAAATCCCCATATTACAAAATTCCAACTAGCCCCATGCCATAATCCACTAGCTAGGAAAACTATCATTATATTTCTATAATTTTTTAGTTTTCCTTTTCTGTTTCCACCTAATGGTATATATAAATAATCTTTAAACCAAGTTCCTAAAGATATGTGCCACCTTCTCCAAAATTCAGCAATAGATTGAGAGAAGTATGGAGTATCAAAGTTCTTCATTAGCTTGAATCCTAAAACCTGAGCACTTCCTATAGCAATATCTGAGTATGATGAAAAATCGCAATATATTTGAATTGCAAACAAAACTACTGCAATTATAATTTCAAGTCCATTGTATTGTTTGTAGTTATTAAATACATTATTAACTATAATAGCTAGTCTATCTGCTATAACCATTTTTTGAAACATTCCCCATATCATTAACTGCAATCCGTTTTTTACTCTTTCATAGTCAAATGAATAATCTTTATTAAATTGATTTAATAATGTTCTAGACCTCTCTATAGGTCCTGCTACTAACTGAGGAAAAAATGAAACAAACAATGCATATTTTCCTAAATTATGTTCTACCTCTACATCTCCTCTATAAACATCCATAGTGTAACTTAATGCTTGAAATGTATAAAATGATATTCCCACAGGTAATAATACATCAAATTGAGGTACTATCATACTAATATTAATCTTCTCTAAAACAAAATTAATATTGTCTAGTATGAAATTAAAATATTTAAAAAATACTAATATTCCTAAATTCAATGTGAAACTTAATCCTACACAAATTTTTTTATTTTTCTTTCTCTTATCCACATTCTCAATGCAGTTAGCCTTTTCTATTAATATGCCACTAAAGTACGTTATAACTGTTGATATCAAGATTAATATCGCAAACCTTGGATCCCAACTCATATAAAAATAGTAACTTGTGATTAACAACCATATCCATTTTAATTTACTAGGTATTATAAAGTATATTAATGTAACTATAGGAAAAAACACTATAAATTGAAATGAGTTAAATACCATAGTTTCCTCCCCAAAGTACTATCCTAGTTTCGCTATTATCGCATCAACAATATATTTACTTGCATTCCCATCTCCATATGGATTCGATGCCTTACTCATAGCTTCATACGCAGTTTTACTTGTTAATAATTCTTTTGTAAGGTTATATATAACTTCTTCATCAGTTCCCGCTAGTTTTAATGTTCCTGCTTTTACCCCTTCCGGTCTTTCTGTCGTATCTCTTAAAACTAATACTGGTTTACCTAAAGAAGGAGCCTCTTCTTGTATTCCTCCACTATCAGTCATAATTATATACGATTTATTTAAAAAGTTGTGGAAATCAAATACTTCAAGTGGCTCTATAAGATGTACTTTCTTATTATCTCCTAAAACCTCATCTGCAGCTTGTCTTACTAAAGGATTTAAATGTATAGGATATACAACTTGAACATCATCAAATTCTTCTGTTATTCTTTTTATTGCTCTAAACATATTTTTCATAGGTTCACCTAAATTTTCTCTTCTATGTGCAGTTAGCATTATCATTCTATCTGAACCTATTTTTTCAAATATATCATTATTGTAATCTGATTTTACTGTAGTTTTTAGAGCATCAATTGCTGTATTCCCAGTTACGTATATATTTTTTTCTGATTTTCCTTCTCTTAGTAAGTTCTCTTTTGATATTTCAGTTGGTGCAAAATGCATATCTGCTATTACACCTGTTACTTGTCTATTTACCTCTTCTGGATATGGTGAGTATTTATCATATGTTCTAAGTCCCGCTTCAACATGTCCAACTAAAGTTTTATTATAAAACGCAGCTAAACTTCCTGATAATGTAGTCGTAGTATCTCCATGAACTAAAACTATATCAGGTTGGACATTAGCTATTACATCACTTAAACTTTGTAATGCTCTTGTAGTTATATCGACCAATGTCTGCCCTTGCTTCATTATATTTAAATCATAATTTGGTGTTATTTCAAACGTTTCTAAAACTTGATCTAACATCTGTCTATGTTGAGCAGTTACACATACTATACTTTCAATTTCTTCTCTTGATTCTAGTTCTTTTACTAGTGGAGCCATTTTTATAGCTTCTGGTCTAGTTCCAAATATAGTCATTACTTTGATTTTTTTCATATCGTCACTCTTTCTAATAATATTTTATATTATTTATTTTGTTTAGCCATTTTTTTTATTTCAAAAATGAATTTAACATTACTATCATAAAATCTCTTCATTCTTTTTCTATCCCCTGCGATTCTATATAGCCACTCTATATTTAACTTTTGAAATATTTGTGGTGCTCTTTTTACAGTACCACTCATAACGTCAAAAGTTCCACCTACACCTATAAATATACCTTTAGAAAAATCTTCAATATGCTTACCTATAAGCAGCTCTTGAGCAGGCACACCTAATGCTACTAAAGTTATATCAGGAGATAATTTTTTTATATTTTCAAAAACTAAATCTTTATCTTCTACATATCCATCACTGTAACCTAAAAGATTTATATTTGGATATAAATCTTTTATTTTTTTTACAGTAAGCTCCATTACTTCTTTACTTGCCCCAAATAAATATAAAGATTTATTATGTCTATTTGCATATTCTAAAATTCCATAGCTTATTTCTACTCCAGGAATTCGTTCTTTTATATTTACATCTAAAATTTTCGCAGCTTTTACAACCCCAATTCCATCAGCTACTATCGTAGTATTTTTGTTTTTAAGAATTTGGTCAAAATCTGAATTTTCTCTAGCTTTCATAAAAGTTTCTGGATTAGCTGTAACTATAAAAGTTTTTTTATCATTTAATAAGTTTTCTTTTATTTCGCTTAAAAAATCTTCTGTTGTTCCTCTATACGTTTTTTTTATATAATCTATCATAAATTCCTAAAACCTTTCTAATAAATCAAACCATTTTTTTGATATATTTTCTTTTGAATACTTAAAAGAATTAGATTTACTTGATTTTCCCATAGCTTCCCTCATATCTGAATCATCTATAAGTTTAATTATCTTATTTGCCATATCATTCTTATCTCTATTTTTTATTAAGTATCCATTTACACCTTCTTCAATTATTTCACAAGCACCTTTCGCACTATCAAATGCAATACAAGGCACTCCATATGACTGAGCTTCTATCAAAACTATTCCAAATGATTCTTCATACGATGCCATTGCATATATAGATGAATCTAATAATATCTTTCCTATATATTCTTTACTTTGATATCCATGCAATATAATATTTTGAGAAATATTGTATCTTTCTATTTTTTCTTCTATCGATCTTTTTTCTTCTCCATCTCCAATTATATTAAGAATCCAATTTTTTCTTTCTTTTACTACAATTTTAAATACATCTATTAAATCCTCAAATCCTTTTTCTTTTGACAACCTTCCTACAGATACTATGTTTTTACTTTCAAGATTTGAAGAGTTTGTAGGTATATAATCTAAACTATGAGGTATATATACACATTTGATAGTTTTCCCTTCAAAGCACTTTGAATAAAACTTTGTCAGCTCTTCAGATACTGGCATGAAATAATCTATATTTTCACATGATTTAACTAATTTTTTTATATATTCATCGTTATATTTATGATGTGTATGTTCCTGTGCTATTTTTATTAATTTTTCACTTCCAAATCTAGATAATATTTCATTATGTTCTACTCTTGTAGATATCACAATCCCTGACTGAATATTTTTAACAGCTTCTATCATCTTTATTTTTTTTAGTCTCAGAATTTTACTACTTTTAAAACCTTCTTTTAGTATATTTACTATATTTTTTGAATGTATAGCTTCTTTAAATTCTTTTTTGTTTGGAGACAACGATTCATCCAGTAAATAAGTTATTTTTACTCTTTCATCTATATAAAAAGCAGGCTTATCATATAACTTATATACAGATATTATTTCAACTGGATATTTTTCTATTAATATATTGCTCAGAGATGATATAGCTTTTTCTACACCACCATATCCTAAATGTAATGCTAGAATAGTTATTTTTTTCAATATGCCACCTCCCCCATAAGGTTTTTTATTTATTATTTAGATTTTAAATTCCTGTATTTTTCATACATCTTTAGTCTATTTTTATTAGTCAATCTTAGTTTTATGAACCTATTTAAATTTTTAACTAAATTACTTTGTCCTTCAAGCCAAGTTCCCGTAAATATGTGTATAGTTTTAGACTCTTTAGATGGATTGCATAAAATATTATCTTTATATACCTTTATCCCATCTGCTAAAATTTGTTCTTTATTTCCTAGTTTACAATTATAATCTTCTATTAATATATCAGATACTGTTTTTGTATTAACTGCTTTATATTGATCATTTACATCAAATTCAAAAGACATATTATCATAATAGTCTAGCATTTTTTTTATAAATGGATGATTTTTTTCAGCTCCAAATACTGCCGTAAATGGGTAATCCGGATTTTCATACCCTACGAATGCTTTATTATCTAACAACTCTTCTAAGTTGTCTACTACCAATACATCTGTATCTAAATAGATTCCTCCATAATTATATATTGCATATGCTCTTATATAGTCACTTACATATGCCCATTTCTTAGCTTCATAAGCTTCTTTCACAAATCTATTTGATTCTATATCAAAATTGTCCTCATTCCACTCTATTATCTCGTAATCTTTTAAGTGTTCTTTCCATGTTCTCATACATCTTTGTATATCTTTTGATTTAGGATTCCCGCCTACCCAAACATAATGAATTTTTTTTGGTATTGACATATATTCCACCTCTTTTTCTATTGTAAAATTACTTGTTTACTTCTATTTCTACATATGGATATATACATAAAAACTTAATTATATCTATAACTTTTGCTTTATCCTCTTCATCTTTAACTATTATCTTATCAAATCCAACAGACATTTCCTTTATTATATTTAAATATAAATCAGATAAGTTATCGTCTAGTAATCTTTTATTAAACAACCTCATATCTTTACCTTTATATATAAATTCGGATTCATCTATCTTTTCTATATATATAGGTCTTTTGTTTTTATGCATATAAAAATTCACAATTCCATTTAAATAGGAATTGTTTTTATATTCATTATCAAACCTTTTTTCAACTACAAATTTTATTATATTTCCTTTTTTATTTTCTTCCTTTTTAAAATATACAGGATTGAATGCTTGTCCAAATTTTAATTTATTTGCAATTCTGTATATATAAAATTGAGCTTTATAAAAAGGAATTTTATAATATTTCATTAATCTAGTTAAAGTTCTTAATTCTCCATTTATAACATTAAGCTTTCCGATTTCATTATTTATATAATTACCACCATGAACTCTGTATTTTAAAATTGGGAAATCTACATTTTTAACATTTAAAACTTCATCTTTATCAAATCCTAATCTTGTCCAAAATGGTATATTCCAAGTTAAGTAAGATTCTTTTACATTAGTTATAAAAACCTCTTTTTTAGCAAACATAACATCAACATATAAATTTCTTCCTAACCATAGCATCAACTTAGATAATGATTTATCTGCATTTTTGTATTTATTCACCGATTGAGTTCCACTTATATTGCTCTCTTCATCTATTATTGTTAAATCACCTATAAAGGCATCAATATCTGGGTTAGCCTTAGCTTCTTTTACCATTTTCTCGAAGAAATCATTACTTGGTAATAAGTCATCTGAATGAAGTATGTAAACATAATCCCCTTTTATATATTTTAACACATTCGATATTGCATTTAACTGGTCTTGGTTATTTTGATAATAATATTCTATCTTATCTCCATCTCCACTATTTAATTTATATGAATTAATTACTGACTCTACATTATCTGTAGAGCCATCATTTATAATTATTAGTTGCCAATTTTTATAAGTTTGTCCAGATATACTTTCTAAAGTTTCCTTTATACTCTCTGCATCATTATAAGTTGGCATTATTATTGAAATATTCATTTTTATCATCTCCATAATAGACTTTATTGTATAACATTATCATAGGTATTATTATATAAATACTTACTCCAGGTGCAGTTAAGACATGTCCTGCAAAACTTGCTATACCTAATCCAAGTAAAAGTGATACTATACATACAAAAGTATCTATATCCTTTAAATTTTTAATATTTATAATTAATCCTCTAATGATGATACCCATTATTATTAAAAACGGTGCAAAGTATAATGAACTACCAATTATACCATGTCTATAAAATATGTCTTGGAAGTCTAATTCTATTGTTTTGTCCGTATGCATTTCACCTTGTATGTTTATTATAACATGTCCTATTCCAATTAATTTTTCGGTAATAGTTCCATTTTTAAATCTAGTTTTAACTTCTTGTGCAAATGCATCTCTATTGCTTAACAATGCATCTAATCCGCTTTCTGTTACATGTGGATTACCTTCTGGAATAACTTCTTCAGGTTCATCTTCAACTAATACCTCTTGAGATGATTCATTATTTGTTTTTTCTATTGATTTATTTTTACTTGTAAATTTTTCAATATATTGGTGAATTATAGGTCCATAGTTAAATTCTATATTTTGGTATACAGGTGATTTGTAAAATATAATACAAAATGCTAATCCCATACCTACTAGTGAAACTACAACTTTCTTATAATTTATACTATTAGGCGTTTTTACATTCCTGTTTATTATGCACTGTATTACACTGTAAATAAACACTAAACCTATGCTACCTACAAATCCTAAAAATGGCACTTTTGTTCCTATATATAACGAAACGAATATACATAAAAGTATTGACATTAAATTTACAATATTAAATTTATTTTGGATAAAATTAACTATAGTAAATGGAATTAATATAGCTATTACTGATCCAATTTCATTTGCTGCAAAGAACCAACCTATAGATCCAGCACCATATAAATAATCATTATAACTTCTATAGTATGTTCCTGTTATAGTTGCAATAAATATCACACCAGTGTACATAATAAGGATATAAGTTAAAAATTTATTTGAAATTTTTATTTTATTTTGTTTGTTATATATAAACAATCCCATAAGTACTATAGGAAAATAAAATAACTTAACTACGCCTTTAGCCTCAGTTATTACAAATCTAATTTCTTTTGTTGCAAAGTTAAATCCAATAAAAATTACTAAGTAAATAAATGTAATAATGAAAATAGCTCTAAATATTTTATATAGGGTTTCTTTTGGTCTATATACAAATAATCCATAAATGAACATGTATCCCATAAACAAACTTCGTGATATTATACCCACTGTTAGTGGTAATGTCATACTTCTAGACATCATAGATGTTATTAAGTCTAGTACTGGTTGTAAAAATATAAAAGCATAAATAATTCTTATGTCAAAAAATCTTAACATACATTTCCTCCTTTTTTAAATACAATATTAATTAAATTTCCTAAAACAAATCCCATTATAATAGTTACAGTTAATGAATCTAAAACATTTCCACTATAATAAGATACACCTAATGCAAATAATGTAGCAAAACATATCATAGTATTTTCAATACTTATTCTTTTTTTTATTTTCATTAAAATAAATATTATACTACTTAGTGTAACTCCAATGTATGGACCTAAAAATATAATTACTCCTATAATTCCTAGAGAATAGTACTGTGAAACAAAATCTCTTTCTAAATTATAAATGTTTTGAGTTCTAGAAAAAGTTAATCCTAAATATTTATCTTTTGGATTATCATTTATGTCCATAACTCTTTGCAACATTTTTTGCTCTAAATTTCTCCAGTCTAGTCGCTCAAAAACCGGTAAATTTATTACTTCAACCCAAAATTCTGGATCATATTTATAAGGATATGATTTTGTTATAAAATATTTGTTTACCATAAGATCTCTATAATTAGCTTCAATATATTTTATCATAGAATCCTTATTGTCCATTACAGACTCATCAAATTCTAATTTTCTTTCTACTTTTGCATTGTTTATTCTTATATTGTAAGATGTTTTCTCCCTATTTATAGATGGTGCCTTTGTTATTAATAAACCTAATACACATATACTAATACCGACCATAATAAGTATTTTTTTATTTATTATGTTTTTCCTTCTTATTAAGCCAACTATTATTAAAAACATCACAAAAACAGATAAATCTATAATAACTCCATAAAGTGCAACCTTTGTACCTAGCATAACCATTGCAAATATTGTAACTATTATTATTACTAGATTGGTTAGAGTGCTTTTATTTACATAAATAACCAGCATTATAGGTAATAAAAATACAAGCAATGCCGCTATCTGATTTGCAAAATTAAATATTCCTTTAGATGCTAACGCTGAATAGTTATATTTGTCATATGCTCCAGTGAACCATCCAATTACATTATCTTTGATTATCTTGTTGTTGTATGATCCTAGCGATATTTTTAGTATATTTGTTATAAATATAGTTCCTGATATTAAAAACAATGTCCACTTTGTAGTAATTTCAAAGTATTCTTTTTTCATATTAGATTTATACGTAATAAAAATTATAGATATCGGTATTGACATTCTTGCTAAATATGAAAGTTCATTTTTAACTGAGTATCCGAAATTTCCAGGAACTAAAGAATTAAAATCACTAGCATTTAAAATATGAGCTCCCGAGTAAACAAAAATCATGGATAAATATATGCAAATAAAAATCCATTTTTTTTTATCTTTCAATGTGATTAATGTTAATATAAGCAGTATACCTGTTATAGCTACTCTAGCTATAGTAGCTGGAGAGAATCCAAACATATTTACTACTTTATCCGTATAAAGATAATATATATCTAATACTGGTTGAATTAAAATAAAAGCTATTAATAAATAGCACTTTATTTTATTAATTTTAAAAATTTGTTCTGTATTCATACCATTCTCCTTTGATATATCTACATATATTACTTTTTTATTTTAACATAAATGTAAATATCTTACTAACATAAATATAACCCCTATTATTTTATATAGAGGTTATATTTTTCATTTTATAAACTAATAATTTTTATTGATTCCATGTTAAATTTATTGTTTATTTAATATTAATTGGAATCAATGTTATTTATATTCTTTAAACGTATTTATAGCTTTATTTGCAGTTAATTTTGCAGTTGCTTTTAAATACCTTGTATTGCTTTCTAGCTTAGCTTTTACAGATTCATAATTACTCACTATATATAAAGCTTCTTTTGTTAAATCTTCTACTTTTATTCCTTCTTCTACATTTCCTATACACGGCTGATTTACAAGTTTCAAATATGAGTCAACTTTAGGGTCATAAGAAATCCCTATCATAGGTGTTCCTACATTACCCGCAAATATAAGAGCATGCAACCTCATCCCTATCATCAATTTAGATTCTCTTATGTACTTTAATTTTTTTTCTATATTCATTTTATATGGAAGAATTTCAACTTTACAATTTATCATGCTAGCCAATTTTATAGAGGTTTCTTCATCTAATTTTCCATGCATAGGAAGTAATTTTATTTCAATTCCTTCTTTATGGATATTCCCACAAAATAATGCAATATCTTTTAGATAATTTTCTTTATTATTCCAATCTCTGACACTTATAATTATATAGTCATTTACTTTTGATTTTATATCCGTGCTTTTAAAGTCCAGTCCCATAACTGGATCGGGCACTATATCTACTCTATTTTTTACTCCGATAGATTTTATAAGTTCAAATGAATCTTTATCTCTTAGCGAAATATATTCTACTTTATTTAAAAAATGTTTTACGATTTTTTTATTTATTTTCTTATTTATAGGTCCTACCCCTTGAGCATATACAAATACAGGTTTATTAATTAAATTTGCAAGCCCCATTATAAATGTATAATATAATATACTTCTTGAACTAGTAATATCCTGTAATAGGCTTCCTCCTCCGCTTATAAGTCCATCACTATTTTGAAGTTCTTTATATATAGTTTTTATACTCCACCTATTTATAGCATTTACATTGTAATTTTTTTGAGTTTCTGATGGATTACTCGATAAAACAGTTATCTCTATGTCTTTATCCTGTTCTTTTAATGCCATTATTATAGATTTTAATATAGCTTCATCACCTATATTATCAAATCCATAATATCCAGAAATCACTACTTTCATTTTTGCCTCCCTAATAGCTTTTATAAATATTAAAACCTATTGTTCAAAACAATAGGTTATAATATAATTTCTAAGATTTTATATCGGATCTTTTTATAACTTTGAAAATTGTCATTAAAATTATATATATATCTAACCTGAAACTTCTTTTAGTTAAATATTCATAATCATATTTAACTTTTTCTTCATCCCCTATGTTGTCTCTTCCATTAATTTGAGCCCATCCAGTTATCCCTGGTAACAAAGAATCTACATTGTATTCTTTTCTTAACTGTATAAGTCCTAGTTCATTTAATATTACAGGTCTTGGACCAACTATACTCATATCGCCCTTTAATATATTAAATAGCTGTGGAAGTTCATCTATACTGGTTTTTCTTATGAATTTACCTATTCTGGTTATAAATGCATCAGCATCTTTAAAATCATTGGTACTTTTGTTTGGCGCATCTATTCTCATACTTCTAAACTTATATATATAAAATGGTTCACTTTCTCTTCCTGCCCTCATTTGCTTAAATATCACTGGACCTTTAGATTCGATTTTTATAAGTATTGCTGTTATTAAAAATACAGGAGATAATATTATAATTCCTATTAAAGACATAAAAATATCTATAAGTCTCTTTGACATAGCGTACCTACTCTTTTTATTGTAATCTTCTACAATAACTTTATTTTCCACAAATACCCTCCTTAATAAAAAATATTTGTTATCTTTCGTTGTTTTTTAACATTATTCTTCACTTTATTTTATCATTTTAATCATAATTTGTATATATTTTTGATTACATTTTAATGTCATTTTTTACCATTTTAAAATCTTTAAATTAATATATAATAAAAAAGAGTTTACTTTATAAAGTAAACTCTTTTTTATCATATGTTAATTATATATTTATTATTTTTCAATAGCTACAGTTGTACGCGCATTTGAATTAGTTAACATAACTATAGATTCAGCTCTAGTTATATTGTTTTCAGGTCTAAATGTATTATCTTCATATCCATTTATAACCTTATCATTTTTATCTTTAGCTGATTCTTTAGATAAAGTGTTAACAGCTCCATCTGCCCAAACTGCTATAGTTTTATCATCTTTAAATGCTGTTTTTGTATCTATTGGTTTTCCTGTATTAGAATAGAACTTATCTACATCCTTACCACCATTAATAGCTTTAGCTATCATTACAGCAGCTTCTTGTCTTGTTATAGTATCATCTGGTCTGAAAGTTCCATTTCCATCACCTTTTACTATTCCTAATGATGCTAATGTAGCTACATCTTTATAGAACCAATCTGAAGGATTTACGTCTGAGAAGTTTTCTTTTAAATCTGCTTCTTTAACTGATTCTCCTCTTAATTGAACTAACATTCTTGCGAATTCAGCTCTTGTTACATTCCCATTTAATTTTAAAGTATGGTCTTCATATCCTTTTAATTGTCCATTGTATAAAGCATTCATTACTGCAGGTTCAGCCCAAGATAATTCTGGTTGTTTTAATGAATTTAAATCTTTAATTTCTGATATATTTACAAAACCTTCAAATTTATTCGCCTTGAATACATCATAATTTTGTAATACAACATCACCTAATTTTTCTTTACTTTCTTTATCATATACAGTTATAGTTCTATCTATATGATCATTTCCATTATATTTTTCTGATGATTTAGTGTATGTATTATTATCATTATATGTTTTGCTTAAATCATATGCAACTTTATTTAATTCTACTATATCTTCTTTTTTAATTACATCAAATGTTTTAGTTTCAAAAGTTGGTAATTTAGCTGCATCTTGTTCTAGTTTCATATTTGTAAATGTATATGAAATTGGAGAAGCATACTCTGCTGGCGCTCCGTCTACTCTTGTTAAAGTTACTGTTACTTTAGTTTGAGCAGATGATTTCGTTTCTTCTTTTTTTACATCATAAACATTAACTTGTTTACCGTCTTTGTTGAATGTAAGTTTTGAAAATTGTTCTATAGCTTCATTAGCATCTGTTAAAGCTTTTTTAGCAGCTTCTATTTTAGTCTTGCTTTCGCTTAATTCTTTTTCATCCATTTTTGTAGCTACAAGGTATGTTGCTGTTGTAGATTTTACATCATCTCCAACTTTTCCATCCATATATAATATCTCTTGGTTATCATTTAATTTTGAAGTATCATCTTTAGTAACTGTAGTTCCATTCATATTGTAAACTTCAGTATACTTCATAGTTGCAACATTTTTTCCATCAGCTAAAGCCATATTTATCTCGTTGATATTTTTTTGATTTTGTACTGCCTCTTGAGTTTGTTGTGCATCAGTTTTCTCATCTGCATGAGCTACTACTGGAGCTACTCCCCCAAACATCATAGCAGCTGCCATAGCTGTTGCTAAATTTTTCTTTTTCATAATAAATTCCCTCCATAATTCCTAAATAATTTATCTCTCTAATCAATTATTTGATATTTCCATCATATTTCTCACAATTTTATATTACCTTATTTTTCCAATTTTATCAATGATTATTTTCCTTTTTTTTCCAGTTATTTTTTTATTCCTTTAGGTTTATTTTTTTTTCATTTTAAGTTATAATAAAATGTACATTAGAAAATATCTCTCTAATGTATTTCTCACAAAAAAGCTACGAGCATTGCTCGTAGCTTTTTTAATTTATATACTAGTAAAAAATATATCTGATAGTATCTATACAAATATTTTTATTCATAAAATCAAACATTTCTGATGCTTGAATAGTATATTCTTTCACAGGATCCTTTTGACCTACTGACATAAGTCCAATACCTTTTTTCAATTGGTCAAGTGCATCTATATGATCTACCCAATAGCTATCCACTACATTCAATAAAACCTCTCTTTCTCTTTCTCTCATCGCGTCACTACCTATAGATTCTTCTTTCAAAGAATATATATTTAAAATTTTATTCTTTGTTTCCTTTTTCATTTCATCTATATCATTTATATTTTCAATTACAAATTCAATTCCCTTTTTATCTAAACTAAATAAATCTGTAACGTCTGACTCAAACTTTTCTTTGTTCTTATCTAGTATAAATCTACTTACTATTTCATTTATACATTCTTCTATCATAACTATAATTTGTTCTTTTACAGACTCTTTATTTAAAACTTTGTTTCTATCAGAGTAAATAACTTTACGTTGTTGATTTGTTACATCATCATATTTAATTACATTTTTTCTAATTTCATAATTTTTTGATTCTATATTTTTTTGAGCTCCTTCGATAGACTTTGTAAGTAGTTTATGTTCTATAGCTTGATTATCTTCTATTGATTTTGCTACTTTCTGAACTTTAGAATTGGCAAATAATTTCATCAAATCATCTTCTAAACTCACGTAAAATCTACTTGTTCCTGGGTCTCCTTGTCTTCCAGAGCGGCCTCTTAACTGATTATCTATCCTTCTATTTTCATGTTTTTCTGTTCCTATTACATATAATCCCCCTAATTCTTTTACTTTTTTTTCTTCGCTTTTATCTCCTGATCCTAAAGCTATGTCAGTTCCCCTTCCTGCCATATTGGTAGCTATAGTTATAGAGTTTAACTTACCTGCTTTTGCTATAATTTCAGCTTCTTTTTCATGATTTTTAGCATTTAAAACTTCATGTTTTAAACCTTTATGAGTTAACATACTTGATAATATCTGTGATTTTTCTATAGATACAGTACCTACAAGAATAGGCTGGCCTGTTTTATGAATTTCCTCTATATTTTTTATAATTGCATCAAATTTAGAACTCTCTGTCTTAAATAACAAATCATCTAAATCCTTTCTTATTACACGCTTATTTGTAGGTATTGTTACAACATTAATCTTATATATATCTTGAAATTCTTTTTCTTCTGTTTTTGCCGTTCCCGTCATACCTGAAAGCTTTTTATACATTCTAAAATAATTTTGATATGTTATAGTTGCAAGTGTTATTGACTCTTCTTTTATTTCAACTCTTTCTTTAGCCTCTATAGCTTGATGAAGACCTTCTGAGTATCTTCTTCCTTCCATAACTCTTCCAGTAAATTCATCTACAATTTCAACTTTTCCATCTCTAACAACATAGTCTACATCTCGCTCCATTAAGTAGTATGCTCTTAAAGCTTGGTTTATACGATGATATAATTGTATATTTTCTATATCCATTAGGTTTTTCAAATTGAAAAACATTTCTGCTTGCTGTATTCCTCTTTCAGTTAATGCTATAGCTTTCTCTTTTCTATCTATAGTAAAGTCCCAAGGTAAAAGCATTTTCATAAATACATTAACTAATCTAAATTCAGATTCATCTTTATCTCCTTGTCCTGATATTATAAGCGGAGTTCTAGCTTCATCTATAAGTATTGAATCTATTTCATCAACTATTACAAAGTTTAACTCTCTTTGAACCTTATCTTCTTTTCTCTTTACCATGTTGTCTTTTAGATAGTCAAATCCAAATTCATTATTTGTTCCATATGTTATATCACATTCGTATTGTTTTTTTCTGTCCATTAAATCTTGACCATGAAGAATAACACCTACGCTCAGTCCTAAAAATTCATATACAGATTCCATAAGCTCCTTATCACGCTTTGCTAAGTAATCATTTACTGTTACAACATGAACTCCTTGCCCTGTTAATGCATTTAAATATACTGGTGCTACCCCAACAAGTGTTTTACCTTCTCCTGTTTTCATTTCCGCTATCTTTCCTTGATGAAGAACTATCCCTCCAATTAATTGGACTCTATATTGTCTCATCCCCAAAATTCTTTTTGATGCTTCTCTTGCTACTGCAAAAGCTTCTACCAAAATATCATCTACTGTTTCTCCGTTAGCTAATCTGTCTTTAAATTCAATAGTTTTATTTTTTAATTCTACATCTGTTAACTTCTCTATTTGAGTTTCTATTTTATCTATTTTATCTACTATTTTTTCCATAGATTGTATTTCTATTTTATCTGCTCTACTAAACATTTTGTCAAAATCTATCATATTTTACCTCCAATTTTTATTTCTACCCGTCATAATTATACAATATTTACCAAATATTATATAGCTTTTACAATGAAAAAAGCATACTCAAATTAAGAGTATGCTTATAATTAACCTATATTTCTTAACATAGTTACAGCTTCCGCTCTTGTTAAGTTTCCTTTTGGATTTAAATTATTTTTCTCGTCACCCATTATATAACCAGCTTCTACCGCACCTTCTACATACGATTTTGCCCATTCATCAATATTTTTATAGTCATTAAATTTATATATCTTGTCTAGGTTATCATCTTTGTTACCTTTTACACTAGTTATTATTTTCATAGCTTCCTGTCTAGTTATTGCATCATTCGGTCTAAATATATAATTTCCATTACTATTCAACTCTCCTGATATATACCCTGAATTAAATGCTATTTTTATATCTTCATAATACCAATCTGATGAATTTACATCTACAAAATGCTCTTCCTTTTTATCTTTTAAATTAAAAACTTGATTTATTATTCTAACAAATTCAGCTCTTGTAATTTGATTATCGGGTCTAAACGTATTATCTTCATATCCACTTATAAATCCTTTATCTACAAATGCATCTATATAATCTTTAGCCCAATGTCCGCTTATGTCACTAAACGTTGAAGAGTTTAATATATTTTTAATTTTATCTCTACATCCTTCTCTATTTGCAATAATGTCTGATGTAGAATAAAAAACACTACCTTTTATTTCTGAGTACTGTTTGTTTAAATTTAATTGTTTATCTATCTCTCTTGCTACATTTTCACCGTTATATCCTTCTTGACCATATTTATATATTCCTTGCCCAATATATAAATTTACATTACTTCCTTTAACTTGATTTGACCACCAACTTACTAACTTTGAGTAATCTGCAATTTCATAACCTATTTGCCAATATAGTTGTGGTACTATATAATCTACATAATTATTTTTTATCCAACCTACAGTATCTGCATAATCTGAATAATAACTTTCTTTTCCTCTTGTATCTGACCCATTTACATCACTAGATTTATTTTTCCATATTCCGCTTGGACTTACTCCAAATTCAACTTGAGGTTTTATGCCTTTTATTGTATTTTTTACACCCAATACCATTTCATTTATATTATTTCTTCTTGAATTTGCAACATTTCCATCTCTACCTTCACCTTCTGGTAATGGATAGTTTGCAGGATAAAAATAATCATCAAAATGTATTCCATCTACGTTATAATTTTTTACTATTTCTCCAACTGTATCATATATAAGTTGCTTTACTTGGGGTAACTCAGGATTAAAATATATCCTACCATTATGAGTTAATGTCCAGTCAGGGTGTTGTCTAGCTGGGTTACTTTCTGATAAAACACCTAAATCAGTCCCTGAAGTTGTAACTCTATATGGGTTTAACCAGGCATGTACTTTCATTCCTCTTTTATGAGCTTCCTCTATAACAAATGCTAGTGGGTCATAACCTGGATTTTTTCCTTGTTCTCCTGTTAATATTTCTGACCAAGGATTTATATTAGAGTTATATAAAGCATCCCCTTTGGGTCTAGCTTGGAACATAACTGTATTTATTCCTGTATCTTTTAAATTATCTAGTATGTCTCGCATTTGTTGTTTTTGTGCTTCTGGATTATTTTTTTTACTTGGCCAATCTGAATTATAAACAGTTGTAATCCATGCTGCATTCATTCCTTTTTGATCTGCATATGCAATATTGACTCCCCCTACTGAAACCAATAAGCACACCAATAATAAAATTGATATTTTTTTCATTAATTAATCTCCCTTTTATGTTAAAAAATCTAATCTATAATTGTATAAGCTTTAAAAAAGCTCCTCTAAATTAATAGAGGCGCTTTTTATTACACGTACTTATATTACTTTTGAACTCTACTTAATAAGCTAACTGATTCAGCTCTAGTAATATTATTATTTGGTCTAAATGTATTATCTTCGTATCCACTTATCATTCCATTATCACTTAAAGCATCAACTGCATCTTTAGCCCAGTCAGATATTTTATTACTATCTGTAAATCCTAATTTACCATCACCTTTTAAGTTAAGTACTGTTGCCAATATTTTTGATGCTTCTTCTCTTGTTATAGGACTGTTAGGTCTAAATGTACCATCTTCATATCCTTTTATGTATCCAGCTTTAGCACCTATGCATACATCGTTATAATACCAATCTGAATTATTTACATCTGTGAAGTTTTCGCCTTCTTTTTCCTCAAACTTAAATACTTGATTTAAAACTCTAACAAATTCAGCCCTTGTTATAGAATTCTCAGGTCTAAATGTATTATCTTCATATCCAGCTACATATCCTTTTGATACAAAATCAAGTATTTGATTTTTTGCCCAATGTCCGTCTATATCAGTTAAATTTCCATTTTTATAAATATTTATATAACTTCCTGATACACATCCGTATACACCATTGTATTTTATTTTATACCAATTGTTTTTGCTTTCTACAATTTCTACTTTAGCACCTTTTGGTAGCGTACCTATAATTGAATAACTTGTTCCATAACCAGCTCTTACGTTTAATGAGTCTGTATTAACTACTACTCCTGTATTTATTACAGGTAAATCTCCTAATTGAACTGTATTTTTTAAATATTCTTCAATACCAGTAGCTATACCAGTAGCTAGTTTATCTTGATATGAAGGATCTACTAATTTGTTGTATTCAGCTCTATTAGATATAAATCCACTTTCAAATAAAGCTGATGGCATATTAGTTTCTCTTAATACAGATAAATTTGAATATTTTACCTCTCTATTTCTTGCTCCCGTTTGAGCTATTGCATTGTTTTGAATCTCTAATGCTAAAGGTTTATACATTTTTTTATCTGGATGACAATATGTTTCTATTCCATTTGCACTTTCATCGTCTGCTGAGTTTTGATGAATTGATACAAATACATCTGGATTATAATTATTTGCAAGTCTTGATCTATCACCTAACTCTATGAATTCGTTAGTTTCTCTACTCATTTTTACTTGTATATTTTTTTCTTCAAGTTTTTTCTCTACTCTTTTTGCTACCTCTAAATTAAGTTCAGCTTCGTTTTTTCCAAAACCAGTTGCTCCAGAATCTTTGCCTCCATGACCTGCATCCACAAAAACTTTGTAATAATCTCTTTTAGGGCTTCCTTCAGCTGAGTAGAATCTAGAAGCTTTTTGTTCCATAGCAGGTACATAAATTTCAATTATATGAACTTTATCACCAATTTTTTGACTCAAAAATACAGTTCCACTCCCAATAGCTTTTAATTGCCCACTTTCACTCAGTGAAACGACTCCTTCTTTTGAAAGTTTCCAATTAGGGTTTTTAGAAAAATCCGCTATTTCTCCTATATGTAATGATATTCCATCTTCTACATCTAATTTGCTATCCCCATAGCTTTGAATTACAGAGTTCAATTCACTTTCTGTAGATTCATTTGCATTAGATATTTTTGAACTCCCTATAATAGATAAAGTACATATCAATCCTATCGATAGCACGTTTTTAAGTATTTTATTCCTTTTTCTCATTTATTCTCCTTCTTTCCTAATTTTATATATATTTACACCATTTTTATCCATATTTATATTAACATAAAATGTCATACAAACAAAGATTTTATATAAAATTGAATCCTATTGACTCAATACATAAAATATTAATTTATATAAATAAATCCTTTACATATATTATAAATTCCCTTATATTAAGAGCTCAATCCATTGATATTTCTAGATTTTTGATATTAATAAAAACATAGTAATTACTACATTTTTGTTAATATCAAAAAAATAAAGAGCTTTTCTAAAAAATAGAAAAGCCCTTTATTTTAAATAAGTTTATTTAGTTGTTTATTTAATTTTATTTTCAAATCATTTATCTTCGTTTTGCATAATTCAAAATTATTGCCACATACACCTATATATAATTTTAATTTAGGTTCTGTTCCTGACGGTCTAGCTGCAATCCAAGATCCATCCTCTAATATAAACTTTAGAACATTTGACTTTGGCAGTCCATCTATCCCCTCATTGTAATCCTTACTTTCTATTACTTTTATTCCATCTACTCCATTTAATCCATTTTTTCTGAAGTATTCCATAACTTCTTTAATTTTTTCAAGTCCCGCTATTCCGCTTAATGTAAGAGATATCATATCTTCTTTAAAGAATCCTACTTTATTGTAAAGTTCCATAAGCCCATCGTATAAACTCATACCTTTATCATAATAATATGCGGCCATATCAGAAATTAACATTGATGCCACAACACCATCTTTATCCCTTGCATGTGTTCCAACTAAGTATCCATAACTTTCTTCATATCCCATAATAAATGTTTTTTCATTTGTCTGTTCAAATGTTTTTATCTTATCTCCAATAAACTTAAATCCAGTTAATACATTTAGGCAATCTACTCCATAGCTTTCTGCAACTTTAGCTCCAAATTCAGAAGTAACTATAGTTTTTATTATCGTTGAGTTTTCTGGTAAGTTGTTTTTTTCTTTTAAATTATCTAAAACATAATTAACAAGTAAAGCACCTATTTGATTTCCTGTAAGTAACTCATATTCACAATTTTTAGTTTTCACAGCTAATCCAACTCTATCACAGTCTGGATCTGTAGCTATTACTAAGTCAGCTCCTTCTTCTTTAGCTAATTCTATACCTCTTTCCAATGCCTTTTTATCTTCTGGATTTGGATAATCAATACCCGCAAAATTAGGGTCTGGTAATTCTTCTTCTTTTACAACAAGCACTTTTTCAAATCCAACTTCATTCAATACTCTTTGTATCGGAACATTTCCAGTTCCACAAAGTGGTGTATACACTATTTTAAAAGTTTGACCAACTCTTTCTACTATATTTCTGCCTATAAATTGTTGCTTAACAGCTTCTATAAATTCTGTATCTTGTTCCTCTCTCAGCATAATCACTAAGCTTTTTTGCTCTTCTTTTATTGTTGGTATTTTACTGTAATCATTTATACTATTAACTTCTTTTGTTATTTCATCAGCTATATCAGGCATAACTTGAGCTCCATCCTCCCAATATACTTTGTATCCATTATATTCAGGTGGATTATGGCTAGCTGTTATAACAACTCCTGCTATACAGTTTAAGTATCTTACTGTAAACGAAAGTTCTGGAGTTGTTCTTAAATCATCAAATATATATGCTTTTATTCCACATGCTGCTAAAGTGTTAGCCGTTTGCAAACAAAATTCTCTTGATTTAAATCTGCTATCATGAGCTATAGCTACACCTCTCTGTTTTCCTTCTTCTCCAACATTTTTAATTATATAGTTAGCTAGTCCAAAAGTAGCTCTTGCTACAGTATAATAATTCATTCTATTTGTTCCTGACCCTATAATACCTCTTAATCCAGCTGTCCCAAACTCTAAATTCTTATAGAATCTTTCTTTTATTTCATTTTCATCATTTTTTATAACTTCTAATTCCTTCCTCGTGTCTTTATCAAAGTATTCATCTGTTAACCACTGTTTATATATTACCTTATAGTTCATATTATTCCCCCTTTTTTATCTTAAATTAGACTCTAATTTACTTTTTTTTGAAAGTCATTTATATTGTCATTCCCATTAATAGGTATTCTTTTTAATAAATACGATTTTCCAACGTTTTTTTCCTTCCCACCTTCTGCTAAAAAAGTAAATTTTATTCCATTTTTTTTCAATACTTTTTCAGATGCTGAGCTATAGTCTCCAAATGGATACGCAAATCCAATAGGTTTATATCCTAGATTTTCTTGAATTACAGATATATTTTTATTTATGTCTTCATTTATTCGATTTTCAAATTCATCTTTACTTTCATTAACTAAAGGACTTGAAAAAATACCTCTATCTCCATCTACTGTTTTTCCTTTTTCATGACTGTTATATGTATGACATTCAAAATCTATTATTCCGCTATCATACATCTCTTTTGCTTCTTTCCAATTAAATTTAGGAATTGCATTCGATGGTTTATCCGCATCATCTATTCTTTCTCCTATTACAAATATGGTTGCCTTCATCCCATATTTTTTAATTATTGGATACATTATTTCATAATTACTTTTATAACCATCGTCTGCAGCTATAAGTATAGGTTTTTTTGGCAAACTCTTTTTTTTCTCTGTAAAATCAACTAAATCTTGCAAAGTTATAGCTGTATATCCACTATCTTTTAAATACTTTATTTGCTTTTCAAATTCTGATTTTTTAACCGTTACGTCATTTATATTCTTTTCATCAGTATCAAAGTGGTGATACATAAGTATAGGTACTTCTACATGATTTCTACTAGTCACAAAATAGCATCCTAATAAAAGAATTGCTATCGCTATTATAGTATATAATATTTTTTTCATTTTCCATTCTCCTTTTTCTAACTTCCTTAATATGGTAAAATATAATATATATTATATACTATATAAATTTAATTTTATATAATATTTTATTTCATAATTCTAAAAACAAAAAAACACTGAGTTCTATCAGTGTTTCTATTTCTTAAATTAAATTGAGCAAATCTATAAGCGGAGTTCTGTATTAGACAATCATCTTTCTAGGCTTATTGTCACCAATAAGCTCAAGCGGCCTACCAACCGGAGAGTACGAGCAATACTCTTTTTATCCTAACTTGGCCTTGCTCCGAGTGGGGTTTACACAGCCGACTAGTCACCTAGCCGCTGGTGAGCTCTTACCTCACCTTTTCATCCTTACCACAAATGGCGGTTATTTTCTGTTGCACTTTCCTTAAGATCACTCTCACTAGGCGTTACCTAGCACCCTGCTCTATGGAGCTCCGACTTTCCTCGTGTAGCTAATGCTACCCGCGATTATCTGACCTACTCAATATTCATTTTAACAGTGTAACCATATTATCATAATATAGTTTATATGTCAATTACTTGTTATATTAATTTTTAATATTTAAATTAACATAAAAATATTTTTATACACAAATATAATTTCTAAAAACATATTATTTATGCTTATCCTAATATATAAATTTTTTATATATTTGATTCAACTATATTTTTCATATAATTCATTAATCCATCTCTTAAATTTTCTTTTTTTAATGCAAAATCTATAGTCGCTTCTAAAAATCCTAGCTTATCTCCTACATCATATCTTCTTCCCTCAAAGTTATATGCATATATGGCTTCATGCTGAGCTAGAGTTTTTAAAGCGTCTGTAAGTTGAATTTCTCCTCCTTTACCAGGAGCTTGATTTTCTAAAATTTCAAATATAGCAGGAGTTATTATATATCTTCCTAATATAGCTATATTAGAAGGAGCTTCTTCTACATTTGGTTTTTCAATCATATCTTTCACTTTATATACTCTATCTTCTATATATTTACAGTTTAATATTCCATATTTATTTGCATCTTCTTTAGCAACTTCTTGAACACCGAGAATGCTTGTCTTATATTCATCATAAGTATCTATTAATTGCTTAAGACACGGAATATCAGAATCTACTATGTCATCTCCTAAAAGTACTGCAAATGGTTCATCTCCTATAAAACTTTTAGCACAATGTATAGCATGACCTAATCCTTTCGGCTCTTTTTGTCTTATATAATGTATATTTACCATGTTAGATATTTCTTGAATCATTTCTAACATTTCAGTTTTTCCTTTTTGTTTAAGTTCTAATTCTAGTTCTACAGACTTATCAAAATGATCTTCTATTGATTTCTTATTTCTTCCTGTTATTATAAGTATTTCTTCTATACCTGAGTTTATAGCTTCTTCTATTATATATTGTAGCGTTGGCTTATCTACTATCGGAAGCATTTCCTTTGGCTGAGACTTTGTAGCCGGCAAAAACCTTGTTCCTAATCCAGCAGCTGGTATTATTGCTTTTTTTACAGTTTTTTTCATTTAGCTACCTCTTTCTGATTCATTTATATATAATAATTATTTTTATCCAAATATTTTACGTAACTATAATAGTTTACACTATTTTCATTTTTTTGTCTGTCGTATTTTGTCGTACATGTTTGTCTATAATTAATATAAAATTTCATATATTTATTTAACTTTAATCTAAAATATATTAGGATTTCCTTTTTTAAGTTGTATTTAAAACAAGATATCTTATTCATTATAAATTTTTCACAATTTGAAGTATAATCTACCTTTAATTTTATATAAAAAAGTTATTATTGTTAAGTTACAATATTGAAGCTAATTTTAAATATATCCTTAATTATCATTATCCAACAAATTATTAGTGCTTAAATTTCATCGCAATATACTCTTTATCTCATACCGTACAAGCGTAATTCTTCTTTATTTTACACATCAAAAAAAGTGGTTAGTATTAAGTTACAATGCAGATGTCATTCAAAGCATCTTCTCAGCTTTATGACTTCAAATGTAACTTAATACTAATCCACCACTTAAATCCACGTAAAATAAAAAAGATTAAGCGGCTACGTCCTACTCTCCCAGGCAGCTTCCCACCAAGTACCATCGGCGCTAAAGAGCTTAACTTCTGTGTTCGGAATGGGAACAGGTGTATCCTCTTTGCTGTAATAACCGCATAATCTTTATTTAGAGTTAGTACTCTAAAAACTGAATAACATTTGTAGATTAAAATTCACCGTGATCATTTCGCCAACGTCTAAATATTCATATACATTCATATTTATCCCGTTGCTCAAATAATCTTGGTCAAGTCCTCGATCTATTAGTATCGGTAAGCTACATACATTGCTGCACTTACACCTCCGACCTATCAACCAGGTAGTCTTCCTGGGATCTTACCCTTACGGTGGGAAATCTTATCTTGAAGTTGGCTTCGCGCTTAGATGCTTTCAGCGCTTATCCATTCCGTACATAGCTACCCAGCCATGCCCTTGGCAGAACAACTGGTACACCAGAGGTACGTCCATCCCGGTCCTCTCGTACTAAGGACAGGTCTCCTCAAATTTCCTACGCCTGCGACGGATAGGGACCGAACTGTCTCACGACGTTCTGAACCCAGCTCGCGTACCACTTTAATGGGCGAACAGCCCAACCCTTGGGACCTACTACAGCCCCAGGATGTGATGAGCCGACATCGAGGTGCCAAACCTCCCCGTCGATGTGGACTCTTGGGGGAGATAAGCCTGTTATCCCCAGGGTAGCTTTTATCCGTTGAGCGATGGCCCTTCCATGCGGAACCACCGGATCACTAAGTCCGACTTTCGTCCTTGCTCGACCTGTATGTCTTGCAATCAAGCTCTCTTCTGCCTTTACACTCTACGCACGATTTCCGACCGTGCTGAGAGAACCTTTGAGCGCCTCCGTTACTCTTTGGGAGGCGACCGCCCCAGTCAAACTGCCCACCTGACAGTGTCCCAATACCTGATTCAAGGTATCTGGTTAGAATCTCAGTACTACAAGGGTGGTATCCCAAGGATAGCTCCACCGAGACTGGCGTCCCGATTTCATAGCCTCCCACCTATCCTGTACATGTAGCACCAAAATTCAATGTCAAGCTACAGTAAAGCTCCATGGGGTCTTTCCGTCCTGTCGCAGGTACCCGGCATCTTCACCGGGATTACAATTTCACCGAGTCTGTTGTTGAGACAGTGCCCAAATCGTTACGCCTTTCGTGCGGGTCGGAACTTACCCGACAAGGAATTTCGCTACCTTAGGACCGTTATAGTTACGGCCGCCGTTTACTGGGGCTTAAGTTCACTGCTTCGGATAAATCCTAACAGATCCCCTTAACCTTCCAGCACCGGGCAGGCGTCAGCTCCTATACATCGTCTTGCGACTTAGCAGAAACCTGTGTTTTTGGTAAACAGTCGCTTGGGCCTATTCTCTGCGGCCACCTCGGGCGTTAACCCTAACGTGGCACCCCTTCTCCCTAAGTTACGGGGTCATTTTGCCGAGTTCCTTAACAACAGTTCTCTCGCTGGCCTTAGGATACTCTCCTCACCCACCTGTGTCGGTTTGCGGTACGGGCACCTTTAATCTCGATAGAAACTTTTCTCGACAGTGTGAAATCAGCTACTTCGCTACTTAATTTCGCTCCCCATCGTACCCCAGCATTATCATGGCGGATTTGCCTGCCTTGACTGCCTCAGTACTTAGCCACACATAACCAACAGTGTGGTTAGCTTATCCTACTGTGTCATTCCATCTCTCAAACGATTATCGGTGGTACAGGAATCTCAACCTGTTGTCCATCACCTACGCCTTTCGGCCTCGGCTTAGGTCCCGACTAACCCAGGGCGGACGAACCTTCCCCTGGAAACCTTGGGTTTACGGCCCGTGGGATTCTCACCCACGTCTCGCTACTCATGCCAACATTCTCACTCCTATACTGTCCACACGTCCTTACGGTCATGCTTCAGCCTGCATAGGAAGCTCCCCTACCTATCATAAATGATATCGTAGCTTCGGTAGTAAGTTTTAGCCCCGGTAATCTTCGGCGCAGGATCACTCGACCAGTGAGCTATTACGCACTCTTTAAATGAGTGGCTGCTTCTAAGCCAACATCCTGGTTGTCTATGCAATCCCACATCCTTTACCACTTAACTTACATTTAGGGACCTTAGCTGACGATCTGGGCTGTTGCCCTCTCGACTATGAATCTTATTACCCACAGTCTGACTCCCAAGTATAAAATAACGGCATTCGGAGTTTGATAATCTTCGGTAAGCGCAATGCCCCCTAGGATATTCAGTGCTCTACCTCCGTATTTCTCAACCTTGAGGCTAGCCCTAAAGCTATTTCGGGGAGAACCAGCTATCTCCGAGCTCGATTGGAATTTCACCGCTATCCACAAGTCATCCCCGAGCTTTTCAACGCTCGTGGGTTCGGACCTCCACGAAATTTTACTTTCGCTTCATCCTGCTCATGGATAGGTCGCTCGGTTTCGGGTCTACGACAGCAAACTTAACGCCCATTTAAGACTCGCTTTCACTACGGCTCCATACCTTAAGTACTTAACCTAGCTTACTATCGTAACTCGTTGGCCCGTTCTACAAAAAGTACGCGGTCACACATATAAAGTGCTTCCACAGCTTGTAAGCGCAGGGTTTCAGGTTCTATTTCACTCCCCTCCCGGGGTTCTTTTCACCTTTCCCTCACGGTACTATGCGCTATCGGTCACTAAGTAGTATTTAGCCTTGGAGGATGGTCCCTCCTGCTTCCCACAGGGTTTCACGTGTCCCGTGGTACTCTGGATCACATCTAAAGTCTTCTCGTTTCAACTACGTGGCTATTACACTTTATAGCGGAGCTTTCCAACTCTCTTCGTTTACGATACCTCTTTGTTGATGATGTGTCCGCAACCCCAGCGAAGAAAACTTCACTGGTTTGGGCTATTCCGCGTTCGCTCGCCGCTACTTACGGAATCGAATTTCTTTCTTTTCCTCCGGGTACTTAGATGTTTCAGTTCCCCGGGTTCCCCTCACTAAGCTATGTATTCACTTAATGATACTTAGACATTACTCTAAGTGAGTTTCCTCATTCGGAAATCTTCGGATCAAAGTTTACGTGCAACTCCCCGAAGCTTATCGCAGCTTATCGCGTCCTTCATCGGCTCTTAGTGCCAAGGCATCCGCCCTGCGCCCTTAATAACTTGACCAGTTATTAAAAGTGTTATTTTTTAAAGAGTTTTCTTCTCTTATATTGGTTTATTTAATCATCACTAAATGTTATGCAGTTTTCAAAGTACTAATTTTGAGAACAATAAGCTCTCAAAATTAAACAGTAGGCAATTACTCCTTAGAAAGGAGGTGATCCAGCCGCACCTTCCGATACGGCTACCTTGTTACGACTTCACCCCAGTCATTGGTTTCACCTTCGACGGCCGCTTCCTAAAAGGTTAGCTAACCGGCTTCGGGCGCCCCCAACTTCCATGGTGTGACGGGCGGTGTGTACAAGACCCGGGAACGCATTCACCGCAGCATTCTGATCTGCGATTACTAGTAACTCCAGCTTCATGTAGGCGAGTTTCAGCCTACAATCCGAACTGAGAATGGCTTTAAGGGATTAGCTCCACCTCGCGGCTTGGCAACCCTCTGTACCACCCATTGTAGCACGTGTGTAGCCCTAAGCATAAGGGGCATGATGATTTGACGTCATCCCCACCTTCCTCCGAGTTATCCTCGGCAGTCCCTCTAGAGTGCCCAACTTAATGCTGGCAACTAAAGGCAAGGGTTGCGCTCGTTGCGGGACTTAACCCAACATCTCACGACACGAGCTGACGACAACCATGCACCACCTGTCACCACTGTCCCCGAAGGGAAATCTCCGATTAGGGAGAGGTCAGTGGGATGTCAAGCTTAGGTAAGGTTCTTCGCGTTGCTTCGAATTAAACCACATGCTCCGCTACTTGTGCGGGTCCCCGTCAATTCCTTTGAGTTTCACTCTTGCGAGCGTACTTCCCAGGCGGAGTACTTAATGCGTTAGCTGCGGCACCGAGGGGGGTAACCCCCGACACCTAGTACTCATCGTTTACGGCGTGGACTACCAGGGTATCTAATCCTGTTTGCTCCCCACGCTTTCGTGCCTCAGTGTCAGTTACAGTCCAGAGAGCCGCCTTCGCTACTGGTATTCCTCCTAATATCTACGCATTTCACCGCTACACTAGGAATTCTACTCTCCTCTCCTGCACTCAAGTTCTCTAGTTTCAAAAGCTTACTACGGTTGAGCCGTAGCCTTTCACTTCTGACTTAAAAAACCACCTACGCACCCTTTACGCCCAGTAATTCCGGATAACGCTAGCCCCCTACGTATTACCGCGGCTGCTGGCACGTAGTTAGCCGGGGCTTCCTCCTCAAGTACCGTCATTATCTTCCTTGAGGACAGAGCTTTACGACCCGAAGGCCTTCATCGCTCACGCGGCGTTGCTGCATCAGGCTTTCGCCCATTGTGCAATATTCCCCACTGCTGCCTCCCGTAGGAGTCTGGACCGTGTCTCAGTTCCAGTGTGGCCGATCACCCTCTCAGGTCGGCTACTGATCGTTGCCTTGGTAAGCCATTACCTTACCAACTAGCTAATCAGACGCGGGTCCATCCTGTACCGCCGGAGCTTTGATACAAAAGCCATGCGACTTTCATATGTTATCCCGTATTAGTATACCTTTCGGTATGTTATCCGTGTGTACAGGGCAGGTTACCCACGCGTTACTCACCCGTCCGCCGCTCTCTCCGAAGAGATCGCTCGACTTGCATGTGTTAGGCACGCCGCCAGCGTTCATCCTGAGCCAGGATCAAACTCTCAAATATAATTTAAAAAGTTGTCCATCGCTCAGCTAATCATTATCTGAATATCTGGCTTGGTTGTTTGTGTTTAATTCTTTAAAAAAGAATTTTTATAATTAACCTACTGTTTAATTTTCAAAGTTCATTTTCTCTTTTGTGTTTCGTCCGTTTCTTAAGGACAAGTAATACTATATCATCTTAATTTAATACCGTCAACACTTTTTTAAAATTTAATTTTATTTTTTTAATTTCATGTAAAAAAAACTTCGAATTTCAGTGCTTTACCTACCCTAGCTCCTCGCAAGTTAATATAAAAAATATAGTATGTGAAAGTTAACGAAGTATAAATATAAAATCTGCAGCGACATTTCAAAGCATCTTCTCAGCTTTGTGTCGCAAAGCTTTTATATTTACACTTCGTGATCTATTACTTTACATACTATATTTTTTTAATCCTACTTCTATTCAAATATTTTATATTCATTATATAAAGGATATTTATTTGTTAAAGCTACTACTTTTTCTCTAGCTTCTTCTTCTTTATTATAAGTTAAACATAAGTCTATAGCCTCTGCTATATCTTTCATATCTTCTTCTTTCATCCCTCTTGTTGTTACAGCTGGAGTTCCCAATCTTATACCACTAGTAACAAAAGCTCCATTTGGATCAAAAGGTATTGTATTTTTATTAGCTGTTATATATGCTTCATCTAATCTTTTTTCAGCTTCTTTTCCAGTTATATTTTTATTAGTTAAGTCTAGTAAAATTAGATGATTATCAGTTCCACCTGTTACTAACTCAAATCCTCTATTCATTAATTCTTCCGCTAGTTTCTTAGCATTTTTTACAACTTGAGATTGATATTCTTTAAACTCAGGATCTAAAGCTTCTTTAAACGCTACAGCTTTAGAAGCTATTACATGTTCTAATGGACCACCTTGAGTTCCTGGGAAAATAGCTTTATCTATAGATTTTGCATATTTTTCTTTACAAAGAATAACTCCTCCTCTAGGTCCTCTTAAAGTTTTATGTGTAGTAGTAGTTACAAAATCTGCAACCTCACATGGATTTTGATGAAGTCCGGCTGCTACAAGCCCAGCTATATGAGCCATATCTACCATAAGCATAGCCCCTACTTCATCTGCTATTTCTTTAAACTTTTTAAAATCTATTTCTCTAGGATATGCACTAGCTCCTGCTACTATTAACGTAGGCTTTATTTCGTGTGCCTTCGTTCTTATATCATCATAATCTATCCTTCCATCTTTAAGATTTACACCGTACTCTGTAAATTCAAAGTATTGTCCTGATATATTCGCAGGAGACCCATGAGTTAAATGACCCCCTTGAGATAAATTCATTCCCATAACTTTATCTCCAGGTTTTAAAATTGAGAAATAAACACCCATGTTTGCATTAGCACCAGAATGAGGTTGAACATTAGCATGTTCTGCTCCAAATATTTTTTTCAATCTTTCAATAGCTAATTTTTCCACTTCATCTATATGCTCGCACCCTCCATAATATCTTTTTTCTGGATAACCTTCTGCATATTTATTAGTTAAATGACTTCCCATAGTTTCCATAACCGCCATAGATACTATATTTTCTGATGCTATCAATTCTATGTTTCTTTGTTGTCTTCCTAATTCTCGTTGCATACTTTCATAAATTTCTTTATCAACCTTCTTTAAATTCTCAAACATTTAATCCACCCTTTCTTTATATATAAATATGTATTATTAAAAGCTACTTTAATTGTAAAAATCCTAATAATTATATATTCGCTTGTACACTTTTATATACCCAATTTTCATAACTTTTTAATTATTAATATTATTTAATTTTAATGCAATTTTCAAATTAAATTAAATCTGCTTTTATAGTGAATAAATGTGTGTAATATAGTGCAATAATTTGATATAATCTTTATGTTATATTTATTTAGGAGGTGTAATTTTGGATATAGAGAATAACATTGACCAACATGGAAAAAAAAATATCTTCAGACTAGCACTTTTCACAGGAGAGCTGATGCTTAGAAATGGTGCTGAAACTTATCGAGTAGAGGACACCATACTTAGAATTTGCAACTCTAGAGGTTTTAAGCATGTAAACGTATTTACATCCCCTACTGTAATAATTATTTCCGATGAAAGATTCGATGGTATAACGTTTATGAAAACTATAAAAAATAGAGGTATAAACATAAACAAAATCGATCTTTTAAATGCATTTTCAAGGGAATTTGTCTCTAACAAAGATTTGTCAATCGAAGATGCAATAGTTCAGCTTAAAGAAATCGAAAAAGTTAAGTCTTATAATCAATGGGTAGTATATATAGGAACTGGGCTTGGATCTGCATGTTTCTCAGTTTTGTTAGGTTGTACCGTAGTAGATTTTTTATTTACATACATAACATCAATTTTCGCTGTTATAATATTTGATAAAATATTCAGTATTAGTTCTATACCTTCTTTTTCTACACTTGCAGCTTCAATTTTTATAGCAGTTGTAGGTGTTAGTTTATCGAGCTTAGGACTTTTGAGTCAACCGAATACGCTAATTGTAGGATCTATAATGCCACTTCTGCCTGGAGTTTCATTAATTAAAGGGTTAAGAGACCTTATTTCCGGCGATTTAATTTCAGGGGTAGCTAGAGCTTTTGATGCTGCTTTAACCGCAACTGCTATAGCTGTTGGAGTAGGATTCGTTCTTGAAGTATGGCTTAGATTAGGAGGTATATTATAATGAGTAGCATGCCTTTATATTTGCACTTTATATTTAGTTTTTTGTCTACAATAGGATTTGCTATATTTTTAAGTGCTCCTAAAAGATCCCTTTATGTATCTGGATTAATAGGAGCTATAGGGTGGGTTTTATATGTATACCTATTTAAAGCTACAAACAACCCAATTTTATCAAACTTTGTTCCAGCAACTATAATAGGTATTGCTAGTGAAGTTTGTGCTAGAAAATTAAAACAACCAGCTATAGTCTTTGTAATACCTGGCATAATTCCTTTAGTCCCTGGACTTGGAATGTATAACACAATGCTTTATTTAGTCCAAGAAAACTATGAACTAGCTGCATCTACAGGTGCAACTGCACTTTTAGTTGGAGGTGCTATATCTCTTGGTGTATTACTGGTTACTTCATTTGTTAAAACTATAAATACAGTAAAATTAAATAAAGCTACATTTGGATTTAACCACGTTATAACAAAAAAAGATTCTAACTATGAAAATAATATAATGACAGAAGATAGTGATTTAGATATAGATTTAGCAATAGATAAAGATAAAAATGTACAAGAAGATGAGAGAAAAGATTTAGAATAGATAATAAAAGAGGAAGTTGTATAACTTCCTCTTTTTTATATATTTATTTTATCTATAACCTTAGTTATTACTGGTATATACTGTCTACTTTCTCTAAGCTTTGAATCTTTCTTTTTTATAAATAAATAAGCTAATCCAGTTAAAAGTAGACCTATTACAGCACTTAATATTTCTTTATTAACAGAAATATTAATAAGATTTAATATACTATATGAAATTACGGTGCCCCCTAAAAGTGCTACTAAAGGAATCATATATACTATAGATGCAGCTTTTATTACATTTATAGAGTCCATATTTAATTCTACATAGTCACCTACTTTAGCTCCTATAGTATTGTCAACTTCAACAACTATATCTTTTTTATCAGTAGATGATGCACACTTACCACAAGATGCACAAGCTGAATGCTGTTGCATTTTTATTTTAGCGGTTATACTATCTACTATTTCTACTACATACCCATGTTGATTCATAGCGCTCCCCCTATTTTGTAAATTTGTTTATAGTTTCCATCAATTCAGAAATTAATTCCTCTGATTCTTGTGTCTCACCCTCTTTTATAGAGTTTGATACACATCCTTTTATATGATTTTCAAGTATTATATTCCCAACTCTATTTATAGCTGATCTTATTGCTGATATTTGAACTAAAATATCAACGCAATATCTTTCATCCTCTACCATTTTTTGAATACCCTTTACTTGACCTTCAATTCTATTTAATCTCTTTATAATGGCTTCTTTATCATTATTTTTAGCTAATTTTTTCTCCATATTATTACCTCTTTTTCATTCATATAATATATTATATATTATTTTCTCCAAAAAAAAATAAATACTGCTGAATTTTCTTCAACAGTATTTATTTTAAACGTGCTATTCTTTATCTTTTATATCAACTTTTATATTTAATTCATCTAATTGAGCTTCTTCTGCAATTGCAGGAGCATTAGTCATAGGACAAACAGCACTTTGATTTTTAGGGAATGCTATTACATCTTTTATATTAGTAGTTCCAGCTAATATCATTATAAGTCTATCAAGACCAAATGCCATACCAGCATGAGGTGGAGTACCATATTTAAATGCATCTAATAGGAATCCGAATTTTTCTTGAGCTTCTTCTTCAGTGAAACCTAATGCTTTGAACATTTTTTGTTGCACATCAGCATTAAATATTCTAACACTTCCTCCTCCTACTTCATAACCATTTATAACCATATCATAAGCTTTAGCTCTTAAAGAAGATTTATCATCACTCTCTAATCTTTCTAAATCTTCATCTAATGGAGAAGTGAACGGGTGATGTTTAGCTATCATTCTTCCAGTTTCTTCATCTTCTTCAAATACCGGGAATTCAGTAACCCATAACATTTCATAAGTATTACTGTCTAATAAGTCTAATCTTCTAGCTACTTCTAATCTTACTTGACCTAAAGCATCAAATACTACACTGTCCTTATCTGCAACAAATAATAATAAGTCTCCAGATTGAGCATCCATTTTATTTAATATAGCATTTATTTCTTCTTCTGTGAAGAACTTAGCTATAGGAGATGTTACTTCATTATTTTCTCCAACTTTCATCCAAGCAAGGCCTTTTGCTTTATAAGTTTTAGCATGATCTTCTAATTTCCCAATTTGTTTCTTAGAGAAATCTTCTGCTTTACCTTTTACATTTATACCTCTAACACTCATCCCATCTTTAGTAGCATTAGCAAAAACACCAAATCCGCAATTTGCAACTACATCAGATATATTAGTTAATTCATACCCAAATCTAGTATCAGGCTTATCTGATCCATATCTTTCCATAGCTTCAGCATAAGTCATCGCCTTAAGAGGTAAGTTAACCTCTACATTCAATACTTCTTTGAATATTCTTTGTACCATTTTTTCCATTATAGCCATAACATCTTCTTGTTCAACAAAAGACATTTCGCAGTCTATTTGAGTAAACTCTGGTTGTCTATCAGCTCTTAAGTCCTCATCTCTGAAACACTTAACTATTTGGAAGTATCTATCCATTCCACTTACCATTAATAATTGTTTAAATAATTGAGGTGATTGTGGTAGTGCATAGAATTTCCCTTCATTTACTCTACTTGGTACTAAATAATCTCTAGCTCCTTCTGGAGTTGGTTTTATTAAAAATGGTGTTTCTATTTCAAAGAAATTATTTTCTGTTAAGTAATTTCTAACTATACTAGCAACTCTACTTCTTAATATTAAGTTCTTTTGCATAGATGGTTTTCTTAAATCTAAATATCTATATTTAAGTCTTAATTCTTCAGATACATTATCGTCATCTTTTATATATATAGGTGGTGTCTCTGATTTATTTAGTAATTTTAATTCTGTAGCAAATACTTCTATATCACCTGTTGGTAAATTAGGATTTTTAGAAGATCTTTCTGCAACCTTACCCTTTATTGCTATTACATACTCAGATCCTAATTTTTCAGCTTTTGCAAAAGCTTCTGCATTTACATCTGTATCAAATATTATTTGGCAAATTCCACTTCTATCTCTTAAGTCTACAAATACTAATCCACCTAAGTTTCTTTTCTTTTGTACCCATCCCATAAGTACAACTTCTTCATCTATATTAGATTCTCTTAAGTCTCCACAATAGTGAGTTCTCTTTAATCCGTTTAGAGTCTCCATGTCTTTCCTCCAATATGTTATTAATTATTAAGAATTATCTATAATCTATTTTTTAATTCTTTAACTATTTCACTTAATTTTATAGTAGTTTGTTGTGATGTTGACATATCTTTTAATTTAACTTCATCATTTGATAATTCATCATCACCTATTACTATAGTATATTTTGCATTTAATTTATCTGAATATTTAAATTGAGCTTTTAAACTTCTATCTAAATGATCTTTGTCTGCACTTATATGATTTTCTCTTAAATCTTTTAATATTTTAAAACTCTTAGTTTGAGCATTTTCACCTATTGTAGCTATGAATATATCTGTAGCTTTAGGGTTAGGTATTTCTATATTATTATTTTCAAGAGTTAATAATAATCTTTCAACACCAAGAGCAAATCCAATTCCACTAACGCCTTTAGGCCCTCCTAGTTGTTCTACTAGTCCATCATATCTACCACCACCACAAACTGTACTTTGTGCTCCTATATCATTTGATATTATTTCAAAAGCAGTCTTTTTGTAGTAGTCAAGTCCTCTAACTATAGTTTTATCAACCTTGAAATTTATACCCATTTCAGTTAAATACTCTTGAACCTTTGCAAAATGATCTTTGCAGTCATCACATAAGTGATCTATCATATATGGAATGTCTGCTAAATTTTCTTTGCAAACTGGGTTTTTGCAGTCTATAACTCTCATTGGATTTTTTTCTTTTCTTTCGTTACAAGTCTCACATAAAACATCACTTTTTGCATCTAGATACTCTTTTAAAATATTATTATATTTTTCTCTACAAGTAGGGCAACCTACTGAATTTATACAAGTTTCTAAATTATTTAATCCCACTTCATTGAAAAATTGAACAGCTAAAGCTATAACTTCAGCATCTATAGATGGTTTATCACTACCTAATGTTTCTATTCCAAATTGATGGAATTGTCTTTGTCTTCCAGCTTGAGGTCTTTCGTATCTAAAGCATGGAGTTTGGTAGAATAATTTAGTTGGTTGAGTATCTGCATACATTTTATTTTCAATGAATGCTCTTACTGCACCAGCTGTACCTTCTGGTTTTAGTGTTATGCTTCTTTTTCCTTTATCTTCAAAAGTATACATTTCCTTTTGAACGACATCTGTTGTTTCTCCGACACCTCTTTGGAACAACTCTGTATGTTCAAATATAGGAGTTCTTATTTCCTCATATCCAAATAATGCGCATACTTCTCTAAATTTATTTTCAACATAATTCCATTTATATGCATCTTTTGGAGTTATATCTTTAGTTCCTCTTGGAGCTTTAGTTAACATTTTTATATACCTCCTTTTCCTTTCTTTCTATCATTTCATCAACTCTATCTATGTAAATTTCTACATTTTTAACATTGTCAGTTCTTTCAATTCTATCTTCATCTACATATACATATTTGCTGATAGCACCTGCCCCTACAGCAAGATTACTTTGCTTTTCTTCCATAATTTGAATATTATATATACATTCAAATCCTTCTTTAGCATATCCTATGTTTTCAAGGTTTCCAAGCATATGTTTTTGTCTGTACATATAGTAAGGATTAAGGCCCATAGATTTTGCATACTCCATAGATAAATTTATCATACTTACCATCTCTTCATATCTTGTAAGTTCATACTTATCTAGATTTTCTTTTAGTGTAGATGCTCTTTTTATTGCTAATGTATGTACAGTTAAACTCTCTGGAGAAAGTTCTTTTATTCTCTCTAAAGTATTCCTAACCATTTCCACATTTTCATCTACTAAACCTAGTATAATATCCATGTTTATATTATTAAATCCAAGATCTCTAGCCATATTAAAACATCTTACTATATCATCTACGTTATGATCTCTACCTATTTTGACTAAAGTTTCATTATTCATAGTTTGAGGATTTATACTTATCCTAGTAACATTATGCTTTTTCATAACTTCTAACTTTTCTCTAGTTATAGTATCTGGTCTTCCAGCTTCAACTGTAAACTCTTTTATTTTTGTTAAGTCAAGTTCCATAAATAGAGCTTTAATTAAATTATCTAGTTGTTCAGCCTCTAATGTTGTTGGTGTACCTCCACCTATATATAAAGTTTCGATTTCTTTATTAGTCTCTTTTAATAGTTTCGCTAATCCTTTTATTTCCTTTACAATAGCTTTTACGTAATTCTCTCTTAAATGTCCAAATTGTTTCATAGGATTAGAAGGGAATGAGCAATACACACATCTTGTAGGGCAAAAAGGAATACTTACATATAAAGATATTTTGTTTTTATCAATAGGATATATAAATACACGCTCTCTTTTTGCTATATCTAAAGCTAAATCTATTTTTTCATCTTTTATTAAATAATTATCTTTAAGATTTTGTCTTATTTCAACTTCACTCAGTCCTTCATCTAACAAACTATGGACTATTTTAACAGGTCTTATCCCTGTCAAAATCCCCCATGGAACGTAAGTGTCGTACAATTCACTTAAAACCTTAAATATACTTCTTTTTATAATAGTTTTAGATTTCTTTTTTATCTCTTCTTCATTTAAAGAATTTATATTAAAAACTTCTTCTTTGCAAAGCTTTAAATCATTATTTTCATAGTATTTAGTTGTACTCTTTATATAATTTTCACCTTTAATAAACTCATTTATCAAAGCTTTTTCAAATTTTTCATCTTCTTTTATAAATTTAAATTGAGTAGTAAATAACTTGAATAATTCTGCAATTTCATATTTGTAGTCATGTCCTTTTAACTCAATACCTAACATTTAAACTACTCCTTTATTGTTATTCTAAGCAAATACCTTATACTAAATATGGATTAGTTGCTTTTTCTATTCCCATTGTAGTATTCGGACCATGCCCTGGATATACTATTATATCGTCTTCATATTTTTTTAATCTATTTAATGATTTTTTCATTTGGTTGTCATCTCCACTGTATAAGTCAGTTCTTCCCATACTTCCAGCAAATAATGTATCTCCTGTAAACATGTGATTGCCAACTTTTATACACATACAACCTTTTGTGTGTCCTGGAGTGTGTATAAATTTAAGTTTTAATTCTCCTAATTTTATACTATCTCCCTCATTTACATATTTGTCTGCATCAAATTCAGTTGCCCCACAATGCATTCTATAACTTAAGTTTTTCTTTTTATCTAAAAGCAGCTCTTTTTCTTCACTATCAGCTATTATACATGCATTTGTAGTTTCTTTTAACTTAGGTACACAACCAATATGGTCTCCATGCCCATGAGTAAGTATTATATATTTAACATCTATAAAATTATCTTTTATAAATCTCATTAAGTCATCTACTTCTCCACCTGGATCTATAACTGCACCCTCTCTAGTGTTTTTATCTGCTATTAAGTATGTGTTTTCTCCAAATAAATGATCTGTAAATTTCTCTATTATCATAACTAAATCCCCCTTAAAAATTTTTTTCAGAATCTATAAGTATTGTAACTGGTCCATCATTTATTAGCTCAACCATCATATGTGCTCCAAATTTTCCAGTACCAACATTTATATTTTGCTTTTTAGCTTTTTCTATGAATTCTTCATATAAATTATTAGCTAAATCTGGCTTAGCCGCTCTTGTAAAGTTAGGCCTTCTACCTTTTTTGCAGTCTCCGTATAATGTAAATTGTGAGACAACAATCAATTCTCCATTTATATCTTTAAGAGATAAATTCATTTTTTCATCTTCATCTTCAAATATCCTTAAGTTAACTATTTTTTCAATTAAATAATCAACATCCTTACTAGTGTCTTCATGTGTCACTCCTAAAAGTACTAATAATCCTTTTTCAATATTTGAAATTTTTTGTTCATCCACAGTGACACTAGATGATGCTACCCTCTGAACTACAGCTCTCATAATGCCTCCTTAATTTATAACTCTATAAATATCTTCTACTCCCGGTATTGCTCTTACTTTTTTCATTAAAAGAGTTAATGTTTCTATACTATCAACTTCTACAAGTAAGTTTACACTTACAATATTTAGCTTTCCTTTTCTTGCATTAATTCCATTTAATGATACTTTTTCTATAGCCACAATATGTGTTATGTCATTTATAATTCCACGTCTGTCTTCTGCTTGTATTTGAATTTCAGCTTCAAATTTAGCATTATTAGAGTTTTCCCAAGAAACTTCTACTAATCTGTTTTTAAAGTAGTCATTATCTAAGTTAGAGTTAGGACAATCTTTTCTATGTACAGCAACTCCTCTTCCCTTTGTTATATATCCTATAATTTCATCTCCAGGTATTGGATTGCAACACTTAGCAAATCTAACAAGTATATTGTCTACGCCCTTTACTATAATGCCTTGAGGTGATGATTTTTTTCTTTTTTTAGTATACTCTTGTTCACCTATACTATGTTTATTTATATCATCTACGACCTTTATCTCAGAAGATTTCTTTACGTAATCTTTTTCATAAAGTTCTTTTACTTTAGGAACTATCTGAGATGGCATTATGCCTCCATATCCTATAGTTGCTACTAAATCACCTACAGTGGGTTGGTTAAACTTTCTTGCCATTTGAAGCATATACTTTTCAATTATTGGATCTTTTGTTGGTATGCTATATTTTTTGAATTCTTTCTCTAAAATCAAGCTACCTCTTTCTATATTTTCTTCTCGTCTTTCTTTTTTAAACCATTGTCTTATTTTAGACTTAGCATTAGGAGTTTGTACTATATTTATCCAATCTCTACTTGGACCACTTGAATTTGCTGAAGTTAAAATTTCAACAATATTACCATTTTGTAGTTTATAGTCCAATGTAACTATTCTTCCATTTATCTTAGCTCCTACGCATTTGTTTCCTACATTGGTATGAACCCTGTATGCAAAATCAATCGGTGTTGATCCAGCCGGCAATTCTATTACATCCCCTTTTGGAGTAAATACATACACCTGACTATTAAATACATCATCTTTTAATGCATCCATAAATTCTTGTGGGTCTTTTAAATCTTTTTCCCACTCCATCATCTGTCTTAACCATTGTAGTTTTTCTTCTAGTTTACTTTCTTTAACAGTGGTTTTTCCTTCTTTATACTTCCAATGTGCAGCAATTCCGTACTCTGCTATGTTATGCATTTCATTAGTTCTTATTTGAATTTCTAACGGCTCTCCATCTGGTCCTACAACTATAGTGTGTAAAGATTGGTACATATTAGGCTTTGGCATAGCTATATAGTCTTTAAATCTTCCTGGTATTGGCTTCCATAGGGTATGTACCATACCTAAAACTGCATAACAATCTTTTACTGAATTTACGATTATTCTAACTGCCATTAAATCATATATTTCTTCAAAATCTTTATGCTTGTTTTTCATTTTTCTATATATACTGTAGAAATGCTTAGGTCTTCCATATATATCACAATTTATATTAACTTCATCAAATTTTTCTTTAAGAATATGTACTATTCTTTCTATATAAGCTTCTCTTTGGCTTCTTTTCTTAGCTACTTTTTCCACCAAATCATAATATCCATCACTATCTATATATCTAAGTGCGATATCTTCTAGTTCCCATTTTACTTTGTATATCCCTAATCTACTTGCAATTCCACCGTATATTTCTAGCGTTTCTGTCGCTTTAGCTTTAGCTTTTTCAGGCGGCATGAACTTTAGAGTCCTCATATTATGTAACCTATCGGCTAATTTTATAAGTATTACTCTTATATCTTTTGACATAGCTAAAAACATTTTTCTTAAATTTTCAGCTTGCGTCTCTTCCTTAGACTTATACTTTATCTGTCCAAGTTTAGTTACTCCATCAACAAGGTCTGCGATTTCTTCCCCAAAATCATTTTTAATATCTTCATATGTAAATTCGGTATCTTCAACTACATCATGTAATAATCCCGCTGCTATAGTTTGCATATCTAATTCCATATCACAAAGTATATTAGCAACAGCTATTGGATGTATAAAATATGGTTCCCCAGATTTTCTTAATTGTCCTTCATGAGCTTTTTTACCATAGTAATAGGCTTTCTCAATTAAGTCTAAATCACCATTAGGGGCATATCTTTTTATTTTTTCTATTAGTTCTTGTAATTGCTTATCTTGCATAGTACCACCTATTTTATAGTATAAATTTTGATATATATGAAAATAGTTGGCTTTTTACCAACTATTGAACACTATTAATATTTTACAAGTGAGTTTACATGATATTGAGAGACTTTATCTCTACCATTTAACTCTTCTAATTCTATTAAAAATTGCATAGAAACAACTTCTCCACCTAATTTTTCTATAAGTTTAGCTGCAGCTTCCATAGTTCCACCTGTAGCTAATAAGTCATCTACTATTGCAACTCTTTGCCCTGGTTTTATTGAATCTTTATGGATTTCTAAAGTGTCTGTTCCGTATTCTAATCCATATTCAAACTTTTCAGTTTCTCCTGGTAACTTACCTGGCTTTCTTACTGGTACAAATCCTATACCCATTCCATAAGCAACTGGTGTTCCCATTAAGAAACCTCTAGCTTCTGGTCCAACTATTATATCGACATTCTTATCTTTTAGATCTGCTATTATTTCATCTACCGCAAACTTAAATGCTTCTCCGTTGCTTAATAAAGTTGTTATGTCTTTGAATCCTATACCTGGTTTTGGGAAATCTTTAATCTCTCTTATTGAATCTTTTAAGTTCATTTAAATCCTCCTAATAGCTTTGCTTGTATTTATCCTTAAGTTGATTAAGTCCTTGTAGTACTTTACTTGAAGCTAAATCAATCTTAGTACTTGGTTTTGGCATAATTTCCATTGTTAAAGTACTATTTTCATCTTCCACATGAAAATTAATTAAATCTAATTCTTTAAACACATTTAACATAGCAAATAATTTTATTGGTGCTATGTTTAACTTAGATTTAATGTCTAGTATATTAATTTTTATTTCTTTATATTTAGACATTATTTTATATAAAGTTATAAATTCTTCTCTCTCTGGAATTATACTTCTAATAATATTATTTATATATATTAAATCATTCTTATCATAATATTTTATAATTTCACATTCATTGTCACTTTCTTCAAATAGACATGAATATTCCTCAATATCATATAAATAATCATAAAGAATAATATTATTATATCTTTTTAAATCTATTTTATCAATATAAGGAAAGAATATAAGTTGAACTTTGTTGTTTATATTCTCTATAATATTGTAATTTATGTCAAATTCATATTCAGTAAGTGATATATCTGATAATGCTTTAAAAAATCCATTTACTGAATTTGCAATTACTAAACTTTTTTCATTTATATAGTCAAATACATTTATATGTTTGCATCCATCTATATTAACTTTTCCATAATTTGAAATTTTATTATTTGAATCTAAACAAGGTTTAATATTTCTAAATAGATTTATACTATCTAAGTTTTTGCCAATATCCTTTGGATATGCCATTCTTATATCTTTTAGTAAAAATTGTATTTTTCTATTTCCCATGTAGTTATTTTCATCTAATTGGAATAATACATCAACTTTATCCCCTATCTCAAATTGCTCAGACATATATGCCATGTTAAATCCTATACATTCATATACGTTATTTTTTTCTAAGTTTAATTTTAAGTGATTTTTATCTTTTCCTAGCCTAAAAATACCTCTTATTTCTAATTCCCTCATTATAAATCTAGGACTTGGATTACTCATTCCAAAAGGCTCTAAACTATGAAGTTCTTCTATTAAATTAAAATCTATAGAACCTTCATTTAATTCAAACTCTACAGATATATTTTCTACCATATCATCTTCTGTAAGCTGATAGTTTGCAATTTCATTAACTTTTCTTCTTAAGGTTTCTATTTTTTTAGAATCCATGGATAGTCCTGCTGCTTGTTCATGTCCACCAAATTTATTTAGTAATTCTGAACAATTAACTAAATTATCAAATATACTGAACCCTTTTATAGATCTAGCAGACCCAGTAGCTTCTCCATCTTCAATAGTTAAAAGTATTGTTGGCTTATAATACTTTTCTGTCAATTTAGATGCAACTATACCTATAACCCCATGTTGCCATCCTTCTTTTGCTATTACTAGTACTTTATCTGAATTATAGCTTTTGTCATTTAAAATTATACCTTCTGCTTCTTGATACATTTTAGCTTCTATCATTTGTCGTTCATTATTCTTTTCTTCTAAGAGACTAGCTATTTCCATAGCTTCTTCTTTTGATTTAGTTGTAAATAATTCAACACCTAAATATGAATACCCTAATCTACCAGAAGCATTAATTCTAGGACCTATAGAAAATCCTATATGCGATGATCCTATTTTATCAGTTTCAATTCCACAAACATTTATAAGTTCTCTTAGACCTATATTTTTCCCATCTTTCATAAGCCTTAAGCCATTTTTCACAATTATTCTATTTTCATCTACTAAAGGCACTATATCACAGATAGTCGCTAAAGTTACTATTTCTAAGTAGTTGTACATAGAAGCTTTAAACTCGTCTTCAGGCGTTAATGCTTGTATAATTTTGAATGCTACTCCACAACCACATAACATGTCAAATGGATAGTTACAATCTTTTTGCTTAGGATTTATAACTGCATACGCATCTGGTATTTTATCTTGTACCTCATGGTGATCTGTTATTATAATATCTATACCCAACTCATTCGCCAATTCAACTTCTTTTACAGATGTTATTCCACAATCTACACTTATTATTAAATCGCACTCTTGTTCCTTCAATACTCTTATTGCATCTTCATTTATACCATATCCTTCTTCTAATCTATTTGGTATATAGTATTTAACTGGGTATCCTATAGAGTCGAAATATATACATAATATAGATGTAGATGATACTCCATCAACGTCGTAATCTCCATATACCCATATATTTTGATTGTTTTCTATAGCATCTTTTATTCTATCTACAGCTTTTTTCATATCTTTCATTAAAAATGGGTCTCTTAAGTAATCTAATGACGGATTTATAAAAATTTCAGCATCTTCTTTATCTTTAACACCTCTATTTTTTAAAATTTGCCCTATTTCCGGGGAAATCTTCATTTTTTTACCTAAATCATATTCTTTTATGCTACCTTTGTACTTAAGTGTCCATTTTTTGTTAAACATGTATATCTCCCCCTATTTTTTTATATATTGTGATCTTATTATCTTCACAACTAAAAGTATTCCTACTAAAAAAGAAACTACAAACCCTGAAAATGCAAGTACTTTAACCCACCAATTGCTATTTACATTTGGCGAAGCTATTATTAAAGAGGATCCAACTAACAATGCAGCTAGCACTAAACTTAATGATAGTTGAGTTGCTAAATCTGTTATTATTTTTTCTAATTTAGAGAATTTAACATCTTCAATGTGAATTTTAATATTGTTTTTTTCTATATTTCTTAAAATAGATTTTACTTGTCTAGGAATTATCCTTATATCTGCAATAGCTTCTTGAGCGCTTTGTTTTGATTCTTTTATTAAATTTTCAGGATTTAACCTGTTTAGGTAGTAATACTTCATAAATGATTTCCCTGCAACAGTTATTGAAAAATTAGGATTTAATTCTCTAGCTGTACCCTCTAAGGTAATAAGAGCTTTTCCTAATAATACTAATTGTGGCGGAAGCGCTGCCTTATATGTTCTACAAAATCTAAATACTTCATTTAATATATCTCCCAAGCTTAATTTATCTATCGGAACATCATAGTAATAATGCATTAAATAAAGTAAATCTTGTCTTAGACCAGTTAAGTTAGTATCATAAGATATTACATCTAACTCCATCAGTAAGTATATTATTCTATCTATATTTCTATCCACAGCTGCAAGTGTTATTGAATTTAATGTATTTAACATTTTCTTATCAATAATTCCAATCATTCCAAAATCTATATACGCTATACAATTTTCATTTATAACAAATATATTTCCTGGATGTGGATCTGCATGGAAAAATCCATATTCAAAAATTTGTTTAAATAAAGATCTAATTCCTATTTCACTTATTTTCTCCGTATCCCACCCTAGTTTTTTCATTTTATTTACGTCACTAAGCTTAACTCCAACTATTTTTTCTAGTACTAATACTTTTTGAGTAGTATAATCCATAAATACTTTAGGTATATAAACTTCATTTATATTAGAAAACATATTTTGGAACTTAACAGCATTTATAGCTTCGAAGTTATAATCTAACTCTCTTAAAATCTGAGTTTCAAAATCTTCAACTATACCTTGTACATCTATATTTAAATCTTTTTTTATATCCGTTAGAGCAGACGCAATAGACTTTAAAATTTCTATATCCGATTTTATCAACTGCTCAACATTAGGCCTTTGGATTTTTACTATTACATTTTCTCCACTAATTAACTTTGCTTCATAAACTTGCCCTAGAGATGCGGCTGCTATAGGTGTCTCATTAAACTCTTCGAAAATTTTATCTATAGGCGTACTAATCTCTTCTTTTAATATGCTCATAGCAATTTCAGTATCAAACACTTCCACATTATCTCTTAGCTTTACCAATTCACTTATAATGCTTTGATCTAGTAAATCTTTTCTCGTGCTTAATATCTGTCCTAATTTTACATACGTAGGCCCTAATTCTTCAAATGCTTTTCTAAGCCTTTCACCTGTAGTCATATTCTTTATCTCTGCTGGTGGATTTGTTATAGGAATTTTATAAGCTACTCCTTCTATATTAAGTTTTTCAACAATAATACTGAATCCATATTTTAAAAGTATATGGACTATTTCTTTATATCTTTTTAAATGTCTATAACTTACCTTCATTTTTCACACCCTAGTCTCAGTTTAAGTAGTTTTATTTTATAAGAGAAGAAAGGACAATATTATTATATTGCCCCTTTTTTCATCTCTACTTATAATTATTTGCAGTTTCTACATATTTTAATGCAGAATTAACAAGATTTTGTTTTTCTTCTTCTGTTAGTTCTCTTACAACTTGTGCTGGAGCTCCTTTTACAAGCACTCCAGATGGTATTTTTTTATTAGGAGGAATCAGACTTCCAGCAGCTACTAAAGTGTATTCTCCGATTTCAACACCACCTAGTATTATAGATCCCATGCCTATTAAAGTATTATCTCCTATTGTACATCCGTGTATAAGAGCTTTGTGACCAACAGTTACGTTATTTCCTATTACAGTATCTTTATTATACTCTATATGTATAACAGTTCCATCCTGTATATTAGTATTTTCACCTATAACTATATTATTCTCGTCACCTCTTATAACTACGTTATACCATACATTAGAATTTTTTCCTATAGTAACATTTCCTATTATATCTGCTGATTCAGCTATAAAAACACTACTATCGATTACAGGATTATTTCCTTTATACCCCTTAATCATTTAAACTATTTCCCTTCTATCATTAATCTTGCTTGTATCATTATAGAACATTCTGTACGTTTCTTTTGCATTTCACAACCTAATTCATAAGGTTTCATTACATCGCCATTAAAGTTCATAGCATTTGCATGACATCCGCCTGAACAGTAGAATTTATTCCAACACTTCTTACAATCTTCCTTACTGTACACATGAGAATTTTTGAATTTATCTGTTAATTCTCTAGGTATTACTATTTCTTCATCATTTATATTAGCTAATTTAAACTCTTCTTTTCCAACAAACTGATGACATGGATACATATCTCCCTCAGGAGTTATAGCTAAATATTCATTACCTGCTCCACATCCAGTTATTCTCTTTATTACACAAGGTCCTTGATTTAAATCTATCATAAAGTGGAAGAACTTGAACTTGTCTCCATTTAATAATCTATCAGAGTATTTAACTGCTAATTTTTCATATTCATTAAATACTGTCTCTAAATCTTCTTCTCTAAGTGCAAATGGATTGCTTTCATCATCCACAACAGGCTCTACAGATGTTAATTCAAATCCCTCATCAGCAAAATGAAGCACATCTTCTGAGAAATCTAAATTGTCTCTAGTGAAAGTTCCTCTTATGTAGTAATATTTGTCTTTAGGTCTACTTTCAACTAATTTTTTAAACTTAGGCATTATTATATCATAACTACCTTTGTCATTTAATGTAGGTCTCATTCTATCATTAACATCTTTTCTTCCATCTAAACTTAAAACTACATTATGCATATGTTCATTTATGTACTCTATTTTTTCATCATCTAATAATATTCCATTTGTAGTTATTGTAAATCTTATATTTTTATTATTTTCTTTTTCTATACTTCTTCCGTATTCAACAAGTTGTTTTACAACTTCAAAATTCATTAGAGGCTCTCCACCAAAGAAGTCTATCTCTAAGTTTCTTCTATTTCCAGAATTAGCTATTAAGTAATCTATTGCTTTTTTACCTACTTCATAACTCATTAATTCTTTAGCTCCACCAAAATCTCCTTGCGCAGCAAAACAGTACTTACATTTTAAGTTACAATCATGAGCCACATGTAAGCATAAGGCTTTGACTACTTTTTTTCTATCTATAAAATTAGGGTGATGATTGTATGTGTCTTCTGTATACAACAAACCTTCTTCTTCTAATGTTTTTACTTCATTATAAGCTTCTTTTATTTGATCTTCTGTATAAGTTTCACTTAATAAACTTATTATCTCATCTAGAGATTTCTCTTTATAGTGGTCTAATAGGTTATATGCAACTTCATCAACAACATGAACAGCTCCACCGTTTACATCTAAAACTATATTATACCCGTGCATTGAAAATTTATGTATCATATCCATTGTGGTCCCTCCTAGTTTGTTTATATCTATATATTATCATATAAATGTAATTATGTACTATTTATCTTTTCTATCAAATCGATTCAATTTCACTCAAAAAAAGCAGCTAAATTAGCTGCTTTTTCTTTTTTAAAATATATTTACTATCTTTCGCACTCTTGATTTGCAACTGTACAAGAAGTTTTACAAGCAGATTGACAAGATGTTTGACATTCTCCACATCCACCTTTTGCCGCACTTTCTTTTAAAGTAGCTTTAGATAAAGTTTTTATATGCTTCTTTTCCATTGAAACTACCTCCTATCCTTATATAAACCTTTATTGATTATATCATAAATTTTACATAAGTGGAAATTTATTTAAAGTTTACCCCTAAAACTCCACCTATTCCACCTGCAAGTGATGTCAATAATACTTTATATATAGATGTAATCTCAAACACAAAAGAATCTTTAGCTAAAAATACAACTACCATTAAACACACTATGTAAAGTAGTCCAACTAATATACCATATAAAAGACCTTTTTCTTTTATTTTTTTAGATGCATAAAATCCTCCAAATGCAGCAGAAGCTGTAGTTATAACAGAAGCAGCCATAGCTATACTATCTCCTGACATATTAGTAAAAGTAAGTAGTCCATTGTAAGTTAGTAAACAAATTAATGTTATTATGTACGCATATCCGAGTCCTTTAAATATGCTATTTGATTTTTCCATAAAAAAACCTCCCCTCTAATATAAAATATATTCAAGGAAAGGCTTTGTAATTACTAATATCGTTTTATTTTTCTTTTGATTCTGTAGAAGCTATAGCCCATTTTTCAAATGGTACTTTTGTTCTACTAGGCCCTATTTCTAATATAACAACATCTTCTTCAACCTTAGCTACATTAGCTACTATACCACCTATTGTGACAACTTTAGCACCTACATCTAAGCTTTCTCTCATTTCTTTAAGTTGCTTGTCTTTTTTCTTTTGTGGTCTTATTAAGAAGAAATAAAAAATTGCAAAAAATACAACCCACATAAGTATTCCTACTACTGCTTGAGGCATTTATCCCACTCCTTTTATAATATATTCTTAAAACTCTTCAATTTAGTTTTATATAATAATTATTATAACTTAAAATAATTATAATTCATAGCCATATTTTTGGAAAAATTCTTTTCTGAAATCTAATAATCTATCTTCCATTATCGCTTGTCTTACTTGCTTCATTAAATCTAGTAAGAAATGTAAGTTATGAGTAGTTATAAGTCTAGCCGCTAAAATTTCATTAGCTTTAACTAAATGTCTTATATATGCTCTTGTATAATTTCTACAACAATAACAATCACAATTTGGATCTAATGGTCCAAAATCTCTTGCATATTTTGCATTTCTAACAACTACTTTACCTTCACTTGTCATAGCTGTACCATTTCTAGCTATACGAGTAGGTAATACACAGTCAAACATATCTATTCCTCTTATAACACCTTCTATTAAGTCATCAGGACTTCCTACTCCCATTAAATATCTAGGTTTATCTTCAGGCATTAAAGGTACTGTATAATCTAACACTTCATACATAAGATCTTTTGGCTCTCCAACACTTAATCCTCCAACAGCATATCCTGGTAAGTCTAAAGCTAGAACTTCTCTTGCTGATTGTTCTCTTAAATCTTTGTACATTCCTCCTTGGATTATTCCAAATAGAGCTTGATTTTCTGTATTTTTATGAGCTTCTTTACATCTTTCTAACCATCTAGTAGTTCTTTCTAAAGAATTTTTTACATAGTCTCTATCAGCTGGGTATGGAGCACACTCATCAAATGCCATCATTATATCTGACCCTAATGCATTTTGTATTTCCATAGCTTTTTCTGGACTTATAAAGTGCTTTGATCCATCTATATGAGATCTAAAGTGAACTCCTTCTTCAGTTATTTTTCTAAGTGGCCCTAAGCTAAATACTTGGAATCCTCCACTATCTGTAAGTATAGGCTTATCCCAGTTCATAAATTTATGAAGCCCTCCAGCTTCTTTAACTAAATCATGACCTGGTCTCATATATAAATGATACGTATTACTTAAAATAATTTGAGACCCTATTTCTTTTAATTCTTCTGGTGTCATAGATTTTACAGTTGCTTGAGTACCAACTGGCATAAATATTGGTGTTTCTATTACTCCGTGAGGAGTGTGTAATCTTCCTAATCTTGCTCCACTTTGCTTACAAGTTTTTATAAGTTCATATCTTACTGCACTCATTATAACTCTCCTTATTTATCTATTGTTTATTTTCATTTTTCAATGCTTTTTCTAAATTTCGCTTATGGCAATCACAATCTTCATCTTCACATTCTTCATAATGAATACTGGTTACATTCATTGTGCTATTGTCATCAGTTAACAAATACTTTCTTATTGCAAATAGACCGGCTATAGCCATAATTCCAAGTAATAACTCTAACATACCCTCACTCTTAGGCAATAATAGTAACTTTCTAGCTATTGCATACAATAGTACTTCAATTAGCGCCCCTGGAATATGTAATGAAAGCATTACTACTAACTCTACACCTATGACTAACAGTAATATTTGTCCTAACAAATCATTAAACTGAGCATATTGTACCGGAGTTCTATATTCAACAATATACGAATGCCATATCATTCTTAATACATCTATTGTTCCTAAAAATACCGCAAGCAGCACAACCATAGCTAACAGTGATTCAAATATATATGCAATTTTAAGTGCTAAACTTTTTTCAGCTAGTTTTTTCATATTATTCCCCCTTGATAATTTATTTAATTATCATTGCATCTCCAAAACTAAAGAATCTATATTTTTCTTTAACTGCTGTATTATATGCATTTAAAACAGCATCTTTTGAAACTAATGCACTTACTAACATTATTAAAGTAGATTCTGGTAAGTGGAAATTCGTTATTAGTCTATCTACTACCTTAAACTTATACCCTGGATATATAAATATATTCGTCCATCCACTAGACTCTACAATTTCTCCATTTTCGTTACTTGCTGATTCTACAGTTCTACAACTAGTAGTCCCAACACATATAACTTTATTTCCATTCTTTTTCGCTCTATTAATTTTCTCAGCAGCTTCTTTATCAACCATATAGTATTCAGAGTGCATTTCATGTGCTAATACATCATCAACTTTTACAGGTCTAAAAGTTCCAAGCCCTACATGTAATGTTACAAAAGCTATATCGATTCCTTTTGCTTTTATACTTTCTAGTAATTCATTGGTGAAATGAAGTCCTGCTGTAGGCGCAGCTGCAGATCCATTATGTTTTGAATATACAGTTTGGTATCTTTCTCTTTCTTCTAATCTTTCTGTTATATATGGAGGTAGCGGCATATTTCCTAATTCATCTAGTACTTCTTCAAATATTCCTTCATAGTAAAATTTAACTAATCTAGAACCTTCTTCTGCAAGCCCTACAACCTCACCTATAAGTTTTCCATTTCCGAAAGAAAATTTTGTTCCTATTTTAGCTCTTTTTCCCGGTTTTACTAAAGCTTGCCATACATCTTTTTCTGTTCTTTTTAATAAAAGAAATTCTATTTTCCCTCCAGTATCAACTTTTTCTCCTATAAGTCTAGCTGGTATAACTCTTGTATTATTAAGAACTAAACAATCTCCTGGATTCAGATAATCTATAACATCTTTAAATATTTTGTGCTCAACATCTCCCGTTTTTCTATCTAAAACCATAAGTCTAGAGTTAGATCTATCCTCTAGCGGTGTTTGAGCTATTAATTCTTCTGGTAGGTCAAAGTAAAAATCACTAGTTTTCAATTTAAACGTCCTTTCTATTTTTTAGTACAAATTACATCATAACAAAAAAAATAATTTTTTTCTATCATTAATCCTATTATTAAATGCTATATAAATTAATTTTTCCTATTTTTCTTTTGGATAAAGAATATTCAAATGTTCATATGCAAGAGGCATAGCAATCCTTCCTCTAGGCCCTCTATTTATAAATCCTAATTGAAGTAAATATGGTTCATACACATCCTCTATAGTATTTCTATCTTCACCAATAGATGCTGCCAATGTATCTAATCCTACTGGCCCACCCTTAAACTTTTCAATTATTGTAACTAGCAATTTTTCATCAACATAGTCAAGTCCTAAGCTATCTACTCCTAACAATTCTAAAGCATCATTTGCAACTTCATCAGTTATATTTCCATCAGCTCTAACTTGTGCATAGTCTCTAACTCTTTTTAGTAATCTATTTGCAATTCTTGGAGTACCTCTAGACCTTCTTGCAATCTCGGTTGCCCCTCCTATTTGAATTTCAGCTCCTAAAATGGCAGAGGATCTTATTACGATTTGAGCAAGTTCTTCAACTGTATAGTAATCTAGTTTACATATAACTCCAAATCTATCTCTTAACGGGTTTGTTAGCATACCTGCTTTTGTAGTTGCTCCAATTAATGTAAATTTAGGTAAATCAAGTCGTATACTTCTCGCAGATGGTCCTTTACCTATAATTATATCTAAACAGTAATCTTCCATTGCAGAGTATAAAACTTCTTCAACTGTTCTACTTATTCTATGAACCTCATCTATAAATAAAACATCATTTTCATTTAAGTTTGTAAGTATAGCTGCTAAGTCTCCAGCTCTTTCTATAGCAGGCCCTGATGTTATTCTAAGATTAACTCCCATCTCACTAGCTATTATAGATGCAAGTGTTGTTTTTCCAAGCCCTGGTGGCCCATATAGTAAAACATGGTCTAACTGTTCATTTCTAGCTTTTGCTGCCTCTATAAATATTTTCAATAACTCTTTTGCTTTATTTTGTCCTAAATAATCATCTAGACTCTTTGGCCTTAAATTATTTTCTATATCTACATCTTCATTTTGCATAGATGATGTTATAATTCTATTTTCATCTTCAAACATATTTCAATTTTCCCCCTCTATCTAAGAGATTTGCTCATTATATAACTTAATGATTTTTTAATTATATCCTCTGTGTTCATTCCATCTTTTTTACACTTATCAACTGCTTCTTTAGATTCTTGAGATGAATATCCTAATGCAATAAGTGCATCAACCGCTTCATCTTGTGATATAGCTATTGGCATTTGGCTAAGAAGTGTAGGTTCAAACTCTATATTATTTTTATCAATTTTATCTTTTAGTTCTAATATAATTCTTTCAGCAGTTTTTTTCCCAACCCCTGGTGCTTTTGACATTTTTGCTACATCTTCACTGACTATATATGCACCTATTTGCTTAGGTGTAGCAAAAGATAAAATTCCTAAAGCTACCTTAGGTCCTATTTTAGAAACTGAATTTAATAATTCAAACATTTTTAGCTCTTCTTTTGTGGAAAATCCACATAGACTCATGTCATCTTCTCTCACTATTAGCTTAGTATGAATTTTACATTCTTTCCCTAATTTTACGTCTGCTAAAGTATTTGCTGATACATTTACTTTATATCCAATATTATTTGCCTCTATTACTAAACTATCTAAGTTTATTTCTTCAATTTTACCTTTTATATAACTATACATATTGCCCCCCTATGTTCTTTAGTGTTTTTTCTAATTTATTTGAATGACAATGACATATTGCAACTGCTAATGCATCTGCTACATCATCTGGTTTTGGTATCGCCTTTAAATTTAAAAATGACTTAACCATTTGTTGAACTTGAGCTTTCTGAGCTCTACCATATCCAACTACTCCTTGTTTAACTTGAAGAGGTGTATATTCATATACAGGTATGTTATTATGTGCACATGCAAGCATTGTAACTCCTCTCGCTTGTGCTACAGTTATAGCTGTTTTTACATTTTTATTAAAGAACAACTCTTCAATTCCAACTTCGTCAATATTATAATTTTTTATAAGCATGTCTATTCCTTTATATACAAGCTCTAATCTTCTTAATATATCCATGTGTGCTGGAGTAGTAACCGCTCCATAATCAATAACTCTGAACTTATTATTTTTATATTCTATAATTCCATAACCAACAATAGCAATTCCTGGATCTATACCTAAAATAATCATATTTTGAAATAACTCCTTTTTACGAAACTTACGTTCTATATTAATATATAATAACATATTTAGCTATAAACTATAAAGAGATGAAAAGTTTCCCTTTCATCTCTTTCAATAGTATTGGTTATGAGTTTATATTTTTTCAACTTCCAAAGTCTTCTAATTTTGAATAAATTTCATCTTGTGATTTTGCAAATATTCCAGATTTAACTTCTTCTTGAACTTTTTTAGGTAAAGACTCCGTTTCAATTTCTGTATTTTCTATAAATTCTCTATCGCCTTTTTCATTGTACTTGTAAACATTTAATAAACCTTTGTTATCAACTATAGCAAATTGATTAGCCTTACTAGTATCATTAAATGTTTCTCGTTCTTGTAAAGTAATTTCATATGTATCTAGTTTTTTTATGCTTCTATTAGGATATTTAGTCGATAAGTACTTAGTTATGTCTTCTTTTGATTTCCCAACCAAATCTTTCGGTATCGTACCGATCATTGTTGGAGCTTCTTTGCTAGGTGTGCCATCTTCAAGTGTCTTTTCTACCCAAATTTCACAGTCTTCACTCAAATTAAAAATTTCTTTTGCTGTTGTTTCTTCTTTCTTTTGCTCTGAATTGGTCTTTTTAGAAATATTTTCATTTGTTGATTTAAATCCTACATAAATCCCTCCAGCGAGAACTACTATGCCTAAAATTATAACAATTGGTATTCGCCAAGGAAATTCTTTTTTCTTTTCGAACATTAAAAACAACCTCCTTATATCGGATATTTTTTCCAATTGTTTATTTTTTATACAGTTTTTACATTTATTATAATATTTTATTTTAAATATTTTTCTATCCTTAGTCCCATTTATTGATAAATTTTCATATTATACTTTATAAATATGATTTTTTGATGGAGGTGAAAATATTGAGTATCGATAATGAATTACTATCAAGAGTTGAATTTATTGAGTTTAAACAACAAGTTTTACTCTTAAAACACCCTTCTCATAAAGTTACTATATTTGCAGAGCTAACTTTATACGAATTTTTATCTATTAGAGATTATGTGAAAAATTTTGAATATTATTTAGAAAATGGATACAATTTTGATTTCAAGAGTTTTGAATCAGGCTTATACGATTTAATCCCTAAACTAAAAACTTACCCAGAAAGTTCAATTTTAATTGCAAAAATACTAATGAATATATCAAACTTCAATAAATTATTTAATTCAAATAATTAGTGATATGACTTTGAAAGTTCATATTGCCTTTTTTTATAAAGTATATCTATAAATCCTTTTGGAAATAATTTTAATAAATACTATTTTAGGAGGATTTATTATGGATAAAATTAAATGTAGCGTTAACAACTGTTCTCACAATAGTAAAGGTTTATGTTATGCGGATAGAGTTAATATTCAAGGAAGTTCAGCTCAAACAAAAGAACATACAGCATGCGCATCATTTTTAGAAAATGCAGTTTATAGTGAGCTTACTAACAATACTAACGATAAAGGAGCTTGCTCTTGCCTTTTCTGTAAAGTAAATACTTGTTCACATAATTCTAACAACCTGTGTACTTTAGAATCTATCGATGTCTGTCCTGACACTGGTAGACCTAACCTTTACTCTGAAACAAGTTGTTCAAGTTTTAAATGTAAATAATAAAAAAGGAGATATAAATATCTCCTTTTTTTATTCTTCTATTTCCCAGTTATGAGCTATAGATTGAACATCATCATCATCTTCTAGCATGTCTACTAATCTATTCATGAACTTTAATTGTTCTTCTTCTGTTAATTTAGTAGTTGTTTGTGGTAATAATTTAACTTCTGCAGATATAAAGTTATATCCTTTACCTTCTAATTCGTCTCTAACAGCTTGGAAATCTTCTGGAGAAGTTACTACTTCAAATCCATCTTCTTCAACTATTAAATCTTCAGCTCCAGCTTCTAATGCTATATCCATTAACTCTTCTTCAGATACATCATCAGTTGCTTCTATTAATATTTGACCTTTTTTATCAAACATAAATGAAACGCATCCACTAGTTCCTAAGTTTCCACCATTTTTATCGAAATAGTATCTAACATTTCCTGCTGTTCTGTTTTTATTGTCAGTTAAAGTTTCTACTATTACTGCAACTCCTCCTGGTCCGTACCCTTCATAAACTATAGTTTCAAAGTTTTCGTTGGCTCCACCACCAGCACCTTTAGCTATAGCTCTATCTATATTATCATTAGGCATATTGTCTGCTTTAGCTTTATCTATTGCTGCTTTTAGTGTTGCATTGTATTCTGGATTTCCTCCACCTTCTTTAGCTGCAACTGCTATAGCTCTTGCATGTTTTGTAAATATTTTTGCTCTCTTAGCGTCTTGTTTACCTTTTTTGTTGATTATGTTTCCTATACGTCCCATAATTCCACTCCTTGCTATGTAAATTAAAATAAAGTTGCGTTATGCTTATATTTTATATAAGGATATTTAATACGTAATATAACTTTACTATATAAATTTTTTGTAAGTTATACTATATATACACCGTAATTTTAGCATAAAACATTAATTTAGTAAATTAGAACTTAGGCGGTGCTGCTGCCGTATGTCTTTTATGTTCACTAATTCTATGAAGTCTTGCTATTATATCTTGGTCTTTTTGAGGAACTTTTTCTATTTCACCTTTTACGACAGCATCTATCATATCATAGCTTGTACCCATTTCATTTTCATCAGTTTGACCTTCCCAAAGCCCAGCTGATGGAGCTTTATTTATAACATCATCATGAACACCTAAAGCTTTAGCCCATTCATATACTTCTCTTTTTGTTAAGTTTGCTAGAGGAACTAAATCAACTCCTCCATCTCCATACTTAGTAAAATACCCTGTATGAATTTCTGCTGCGTTATCAGTTCCTACAACTAAATACCCTAAATTATTTGCAACTGTATATACTGTACTCATTCTTATTCTAGCTCTTAAGTTAGCATCACTCATTCTATCATTATTTTCTTTATAAAGTCCCTTGTTTTTTAAACCATCAGTAACTTTATTATATATTCCAACTTGTTCATCCGTTAAATCTAAGTCTAAATACTCTATTTCGCAACCATCTATTACTTTAAGTGCATCTAATCTATCTTGTGGATTACTTTTTATGCTCATAATTACACCCATTGAATCTTTTGGAAAAGCTTTTTTTATAAGGTAAGCGACTACTGCCGAGTCTATACCCCCAGACACACCTACTATTAAACCATTAGTATTTGATTCTTTTACTTTTTCTCTTAACCAATCTATTGTTTTATCTATTTTAAAATTTATATCTGTCATTATACTTCCTCCTTACATTTTATGGATAACCCAATTATATCAGATATTTTTATTTTAATTAAATATAATTTATGCTTTATGTTAAAAATAATTCAAGAAGGTGATATTATGGAAAAAAAATTTTTAAATTTTAATATTAAAAATTCATTTATAGGTTTAATAACAGGCTTTATAAACGGTGTTTTTGGGTCTGGTGGTGGAACACTTCTAGTTCCTATTTTAAATAATATTTTAAAAGTAGAAGAACATAAGTCTCATGCTACAGCACTTGCAATAATATTATTTTTAACAACTACAAGTTCATTTATATATGTTTCTCAAGGTACCTATGATTTAAATACAACTCTTAAAGTTGCTGTAGGAAGTATCGTTGGAGGTATTGTTGGCGCTAAAATACTTTGTAAGTTAACTGGAAGATTCTTAAGAATATCTTTTGGATCTATAATGATTATAGCGGCATTAAGGATGGTGTTTTAATGTTTCTTGTTTTACTTGGGTTTTTTTCTGGAATAATAGGTGGTATGGGTATGGGTGGCGGTACAATATTGATTCCTGCATTAATATTATTTGCAAATATTGATCCTAAAATAGCTCAAAGTATAAATTTACTTTCATCCATACCTATGACTATATTCGCTTTATTGATACATATAAAAAATAAAAAGGTTATTTTAAAATTAGTAATACCAATAGCCTCATTTGGTATTTTAGGAGCCATATTTGGATCTTTTTTAGCAACATACCTATCATCAGAAGTTTTAAAAAAAGTTTTTGGAGTTTTTTTACTTGTAATAGGCGTTTTGGAAGTTAAAAAAGGCATTTTTAATCCAAATAAAAATAAATGTGAAAAGTAACAAAAATACCCAAAGTTTAATTTTTCTAAAATTAACTTTGGGCATTTGTTTATAGTATCACTTGTCCATCTTTTTCTGATAAGTAGAATTCTTCTCCTATCGTTATCTGTGCTGTAGCACTTGTTATATCATTAATTCTTTCTATAATAGCTTCTTTTTCATTTGCCCTTGAATATACTATTATCTCTACATTATCTTCGTAAATAGTATCTTTTATAAAGTAACCCATATTCATTACTTCATTTTGAACTTTTCCAAGTTGATTGTAATCTATTTTTACTTTAACTTCTTGATACATTATTTTTTCTATTATTTTTCCTGCTTCAAGACCTATTTTAGCTCCTTTTGTATATGCCCTAACAAGTCCTCCTGCACCTAACTTTATTCCTCCAAAATATCTAGTAACAACAACTACTACATCTCTTAAATCTTCTTTTTTTATAACTTCTAACGTAGGTATACCTGCTGTTCCCTGTGGCTCACCATCATCGCTATATCTTTGTATATTCATACTTTTTCCTACAGTATATGCCCAAACATTATGTCTTGCATCTTTATGCTTTTTCTTTATTTCATTTATAAATTCAACAGCTTCTTCTTCTGTTTTTATAGGTTTAGCGTATCCAATAAATGTAGACTTTTCTATTGTAATTTCATCCGTCCCAAATTCATGCAGTGTTTTATACATCTAGTTCCTCCTTAGCTTGTTTATATACTAATTATAGTATAAATAAATAGAACAAGGCAAATGCCTTGTTCTATAATTTAAGTACGAATAATTAAACCTTAATTATTCATACTATTCTTTTTTAAATCTTTAAATTTTCTGTAAGAAATTTCTACAAGAGATTTTTCTTTATTATGAGCTAACATATCTAAAGCATCCTTAACCTTAAAAAAACCAGCTTCTGTAATATCTTCATCATTAATGTTATACTCAGTGTTGTCGCTCTCCATTATGTACCACATTATAGCGTTACATACTTTTTGATGTCTAGTTTTTGAGTAAAATTCATACATAGTATCTCCTGCCATATCTAGAACTTTAGCCTCAACCTCAACTTCGTCTTTAACCTTTTGTGGAGCTACTTCACTAGCGATATCATTCTCGCTTATTTTTCCTTTAGGAATAGTCCATTCACCTTTGTCGTTTTTTACTATTAATACTTTGTTTGCATAAAATACTATACCACCTGCACAACGTCTTAGTATCATAATTAGACTCCCCCTACTAAACCATATTTTCACACCAAGATGTGGAGTTACACTACTTTAGTAATTTCTTTTGTTACTCCATTATATGTTAAATTTATATTGTTTATGTTATCTATTGAGGAGTTTTTTCTAATTGATTTATAGTCTCTTCATACGCCCTAATAACATAATTTTTTTCAAAATTATTTTTATTTTTAAGCTTTTGTAATATAACTAAACTATCTTTATTCCCTATATTTGCAAGTGCCTTAGCGCAGTATTGTCTAGTTTGAGCATTTGAATCGTAAAGCCCTTTATGAAAAATTTCCCTACTTTCTACAGATGATATTTTTCTAAGAGCTGAGTATGTTATTCTTCTTACATCTGAGTGTCTATGATTTGTAAGCTGATGTAGAATTTTTAAAAATCTATCATCATTTAATTCCCCAGTTGCCCATATTAAAATCATAAGATCTTCTGCATTTTTCTCTATCATAATTCTTTTGTATATTTTTCTTTTAAAATCCAATAATTTTTCGTCATTTAAAGAATTCATCAAATCTATTCTTTCATCTTTGCCTAACTCTAAAAACTTATCTAGAATATCTTTAGATGATTCTATTTTACTTTTCATTAAAGATTTTATTTCTATTTTAGCTTTTATTAATTGTTCATTTATTTCTTGAACTTCAATATTTCTTATTTTACTTATTTGAGATACTGTCTTAGACTCTTTGTACAGAAGATATGTTATAAAATGATCTTCTAGATTTTCTATATTATCCCAAGATATATTCATTTAACTACCTACTCATTTATTATATAGCTTTTATACATATTATAATCTTCTTCATCTAGGTCGACAGTTAACTCTATTCCATTTTCTACATACTCAAATTTTTCAATATTGTATTTGTTTTTCAACTTATTAAATACATCACCTTTATCATATGGAAGTAGTAAATTTACTTTATACGTATTTTCCATTAGTGCATTTTGTATCATATCTATTAATTTATCCATATTAATACCTTGTTTAGCAGATATATATACTGTATTTTCTTGGTTTTTAGGATAAATATCAAGGTCTAGTCTATCAATTTTGTTGTAAGCCATTATTGTTGGCTTATCATTTGCATCTAGTTCTTTTAAAACATTTTTAGTCGTATTTTCCTGGATTTCAAAACTATCATTAGTCGCATCTACTACATGAACTATTAAATCTGCATAATGTACTTCTTCTAATGTAGCTTTAAACGCCTCAACTAAATCATGTGGCAATTTACTTACAAATCCTACTGTATCTACAACTAAAAACTCTCTTTTATTAGGAAGTAATGCTTTTCTTAGAGTTACATCTAAAGTTGCAAATAGCATATCTTTTGATAAAACTTCTTTTTCAACACTATAATCTTTGTGTGTTTTGATAAGCTCATTCAACAGTGTGGATTTCCCTGCATTTGTATATCCTACTAATGCAACAATAGGTATATTAGACTTTAATCTTTGTGCTCTTTGCGTATCTCTGTTTTTCTTAACATCTCTAAGTTCTTGTCTTATATCTGCCATTTTATTCAAGATATGTCTTTTATCAACTTCTAACTTTTGTTCTCCTGGTCCTCTTGTTCCAATACCTGCCCCAGTTCTACTCATTTCTCCACCCATACCATACAGTCTAGGCATTCTGTATTTTAACTGAGCCAACTCAACTTGTAATTTACCTTCTTTGCTTAAAGCTCTTTGTGCAAATATATCTAATATTAAAGTTGTTCTGTCTATTACTTTTCTCTGAACTAATTCTTCTATATTTCTTATTTGGGCTCCAGATAATTCATCATTGAATATAACAACTGTAGCATCTAGAGATTCACAATAAGCTCTTATCTCTTCTACTTTTCCTTTTCCTATATAAAAAGCAGCCTCTCTGGCTGGTCTATTTTGAATTATGCTTCCTACAACTTCTGCTCCAGCAGCTTTTGCAAGTTCTTTTAATTCTGCCATAGATTCATTAATATCTATATCATCAACTTTCTTTACATTAGTAGTTATATTTAATCCTACTAACAATGCTTTTTCTACTATTTTATCCATTGAAACACCTCATTTAATATACTTTTTTTTATTATACCACTATTGTAATTTTTTAGTATAATTATATTAAAACTCTAAATAATTAGGAGGTACAAGTATGTCTGAGAATTATAAATTTTTTAGAAATGATAAATGTGAATACTTTCCTTGTCATAAAGTAAGTAACCCCGATAATTTCAATTGTCTATTTTGCTATTGTCCTTTATACGCTTTAAAAGATGAATGTGGTGGTAACTTTAAATACACAGATGATGGAATAAAGGATTGTTCTTCTTGTCTAGTTCCTCACAACAAGAAAAGTCATGATTACATAATGAGCAAAATAGGAGATATACTAAACCTAGGTAAAAAACAACCTAAGTAAATATATTTTTAAAAGGAGTGGTAACTACCACTCCTTTTTACACTTAAGAAGTACTTTATTAATATACTTTCTATAAGATTTTTAGCGACATGAGCGACGCAAATTTTTTATTGTTTTTTTATAAATAAATAACATTAATATACTTATAGAAAATATAATCCCTAATATCAAAATTCCTTCATGAAGGAAAAATTCTGCAGGCAACATATTTATTACGGGATCTATTGTCGGGTCAAATATCCAATAATCATTATTGAAAAATAATTTATGAAACATCTCAAAACTTTTTTCAAAATTTATAATAATTGGGATAGCTATTAAAATAGGCAGTGTTATCAATGTCCATGCACTATATTTTAATACATCTAAGTTTTTGCATTTAAAACATATATATGCGCCTATCACAACTAATATTAAAGTTATTTTATTTATTATAGCTAAGTTTTGAAATATATTTCGAACTTCTTCAAAGTGAATTGCACCTTGTGTCGATGACTCTAATGTCGGCAATTTAAAATCCATTTTTTCATTACTAGTATTATAGTCTATTAAGTAATCATAATTTAGCTTTATTTCTTCTTCATTCATATCAATTAATATAGGTATTTTCAAATAGCTTATATCAAAATAATATATTTGTTTAAATTTAACAGTAAAGCTAACAACCGAAGTTATTATAAATAAACTTAATGCTAATGATATTAAAAAACTTAAAATTCTATTCATATTATTATCCTATATTATACTATTTTAGTTGTGAAATCCTCTATATTCCATACATCATCCACTATATCTTCATAGAATTCAGGCTCATGTGATACTAAAAGTACAGTTCCTTTAAATTCTCTTATAGCTTTTTTTAGTTCATCTTTGGCTTCTACATCTAAATGGTTTGTAGGCTCATCTAAAACTAAAAAGTTTATTTGTTTTAACATTAATTTACATAATCTTACTTTAGCAGCTTCTCCTCCACTTAAAACTCTCATTTGGCTTGTTATATGATCGTTTGTAAGTCCACACTTAGATAATGATTGTCTTACTTCAAAATTAGTAAGACCTGGGTATTCTGCCCATATTTCATCCATTGGAGTGTTGCTGTTTTCTCTTGAACTTTCTTGTTCAAAATATCCTACTTCTAGATAATCACCTAACTCAACTTTTCCATCAAAAGGCTTTATTATTCCTAAAAGAGTTTTTAAAAGAGTAGACTTTCCTATCCCATTCATACCTCTTAAAGCAATCTTTTGATTTCTCTCTAATGTAAAGTTAAGAGGTTTTGTTAGTGCTTCATCATATCCTAATACTAAATCTTCAGTTGTGAATACGAATCGACTAGAAGCTCTTGATTCCGTAAATTTGAATGTAGGCTTTATCTTTTCCTTTGGTCTTTCTAAAATTTCCATTTTATCAAGTTGTTTTTGTCTACTGTTTGCCATACCACGAGTTGCAACTCTAGCCTTGTTTCTAGCAACAAAGTCTTCTAATCTCTTTCTTTCTTCTATTTGCTTGTCATAAGCTTGTTCTTCTTGTCTTTTCTTTATATCTCTAAGTCTTTCAAATTCATCATAGTTTCCTTTATATCTATTAAGTTCTCCGTTTTCCATATGGTAAATTACATTACATGTATCATTTATGAACGGTACATCATGTGATACTAATATAAAACTATTTTCATATTCTTGTAGATATCTTGTTAACCAAGCTATATGTTCTACGTCTAAATAGTTAGTAGGCTCATCTAATATAAGTATTACAGGGTTTTCTAAAAGTAGCTTTGTCAGTAAAACCTTAGTTCTTTGACCTCCACTTAAATCCGTTACATCTTTATCCAGACCTATTTCTCCAAGACCTAATCCATTAGCAATTTCTTGTATTTTTGCATCAATCATATAAAAACCACTATTTTCTAAAATAGTTTGAATTTCTGCAGTACCTTCCATTAACTTTGTCATTTCATCTTCGTCAGCTTCACCCATTTTATCGTACATAGATATCATTTCTTGTTCTAAGTCAAACATAGGTTTAAAAGCATCTCTTAAAACTTCTCTTATTGATTTTCCTTTTGTTAATACTGTATGTTGGTCTAAGTATCCTACCGTTACTCTCGATGACCACTTTATATTTCCAGCATCTGGCATAAGTTTTTTTGTTATTATATTTAAAAATGTAGATTTTCCTTCTCCATTTGCTCCGATAAGAGCAATATGTTCGCCCTTTCTAAGTCTAAACGACACATTTTCAAGTATAGTTCTTCCACCAAATCCATGGCTAACATTTTCAACAACTAGCATCTAAACACCTCTTCTAATTTTATTATCTATAACATAATATCTTCTTTTTTTAATCTAATCAAGTAATACAAATATTTTCATGTATTTTACCATATATTTAGTAATGAATAAAGCCCTCTTGTTAGAGAGGGCTTTATTCATTACTAAATATATCATCAAAAAACATTGTCAAAAATCCAGCTGTTGTTTTTTGTGCTAATGGTAAACATTTAGTTGATAACATATAAAACTTATTTTTTAAATCATTTACATTTTCATACATTTTATCATAATTCATAGCTTGAGTTGCATTATAATTAATATATTCTTCTACACTATTTTTTTGAATCATTCCATCTTTTGCTCTTAATCTTGGTATAGACATGTAATTATTTTTTATATACACTTCAAATTGCCTATGATTGTCTAAAAGCTTTCCTTTAGCATGTTGAGGTATAGTTAAATCTTGAAGTACATGGCATGCTGCTCCAAAGTAAAATAAACTGAGTTCAAACTTATCTAATGCAAAAAACTTTAAAGCTTTATTATAATACTTATTTATTAAAGTAAATGCATTCTCTTCATATCCAAACTTTCCTCTTTTTACATATGGATTATAAAAGTGATGATAACTTTTAAAATCCTGATCTGCCCATATTAACCCTTTGTTTATTTGAGGCAAATATGCTTTAAAAAACTTATATTGTGTCATGTATCCTTCATTTTTCAATATTTCTAATGCATTTGCTTGTATAAAAATATGAACTTCACAATCTGTAGTTATTATACTTTTTTTTACTGGATTTACTACTTTAAAAGTTCCTGTTAAAGCTTTTCCATAAACATTTTCTATTCTTTTTCTCATCATAATCACCTGATAGTTGAATTTACAACCTAAATTTTATTTCGATATTAACAATATATTACTTTTTTTAATATTTGTTAACCTTTATATTTATTTTTAATTCCTATTTTCTGTATCTTTTAAGTATGTTTCTAATCCATCTGCTACACTTTGCATCATTTTTCTTTGATATTCAGGGTTAGACATCATCAGGTCTTCATTATAATTACTCATAAACCCCATTTCTATTAGAACTACAGGAACTTTAGACCAATTAAATCCAGTTAAATCATTTCTTTCAAATATTCCATTTAATTGTATGTTTTCTTTTATTAATGCATCTTTTATATTCAATGCACACTTATTACTTTCTTCAAAAATTTTAGATGTATATTGTCCATCTTTTTGAGGAATCAAAATAGATGCACCAGTTTTTCCGGAATTATCTAAACTATCCGCGTGAACTCGTATAACCATATCTGCATTTTTGTCGTTAGCTAATATAGCTCTTTCTGCATTACTTATATTTATATCATGACGCTCTCTTGTCATTACAACATTATAACCTTTATTTTCTAAAATATGCTTCAAAACGATTGATGCCTCAAGGTTTAGCTTGTATTCAGGTTTTTTAGTTGCTACTCCAGTTGCTCCAGATGAAACTCTAGCTTTTTTAGAACTTGATCCAGGAGCCACTGGCTCTAAATTAGGATCTCCTTTTTCTTGATGCCCTGGGTCTATACATATTGTGTATTCACTATTATTTTTAACTCGTTTATTATCATCATCTTTTTTATTTTCTTCTTCTTCAGTTATATTGTTTTTGCTTATAAAATTGGTAGATTTATATAAATTTTTTGCTGGGTTTGATGTTCCTATAAATATAACGCCTATAGCTATTATAGCAACTATAAAAAGTCTATAATTTTTCATGTCTATCTCCTCTCTCTAGTAAAGTATATATATAATTTAAACAATAGGCTTTGTTTTTATGTAAGTTAATGCTAATTACAATTAATTTATTTTATAGTTGTTTGTATTTAAATAGTCTCATATACATTTTATATACACGATTTTGGAGGTTAATATGTCTAAAGTAAATAGAAGCAACAATGATAAGTCTAGACTTTGCCGCTTTGGGTATGTAGATTATATAGTTTTAGCATCTAGTTTAGCTATAGCTGTTGCTGAAGAAGTAAATGCAACTGATTTAAATATACTCGCCAGTTTTTTTGCTACTTTTTCAGATGAGCTTGCTTTAATAGCTTCAGTTAAACAAGGTTGTTCTCCAGATTCAGACTCTGATAATGATGAAACTACCTTTGTCCCTCCAATACCTGCTACAAGTGGTTCTAGATCTAAACCTAAGATAAAAAAAAGAAAAAAATATAAAAAAGTTTAAATCACCTAAAATACTTAATTTTAGGTGATTATTTTTATATTTTGAAAACAATGGTTTTATTGTGTCTGTTTTCTACGGATTAAAATTTTTATCCTGCACAATCTAATATTAAAGAAGCACCATTAATCATCACAGACTCTATCAGAAAGAAGGTGTTTTAATGAATCTAAAAAAGTGTTTTTTAACAACATTTTTAATATATTTTCTGTCAATAGGATTTATTTATTCAGAACCTACAACAAAAAATGATTCTAATTATTTAATACCTATTGGTAACATAACGCAAATAGATGCTGAATTACAATATCTTATGGTTAGAAATAATTTTACTGATTCTTCATTTAAAGTAGGAGATTCATTAATATCAATAAATAATAATGAGATAAATAATTATTCAGATTTTTCTAGTTTGTTAAATACATTATCAGAAAATGAAAATGTTAAGGTCAAAGTATTAAGAAATAACGAAAAGTTAGATATTGATACTAGTAAAGAAATTTTGGAAAAAATAAATTTCAATAATATAGTATCTGGATTTGCTACTTTGACATATGTAAATCCACAGAACAATAATTTTGGAGCAGTTGCTCATCCTATAAGTGTCGGATTTAATAAAAATTTACCTATTAAAAATGGATATATATCTTCAACCTCTAATTTAACAATAGATAAATCATACAAAGGGACTGTAGGATGTATAAATGGCGAAAAAAATGAATTTATAGGAGATTTTAAAGATAACTCTAATTTCGGAATAAAAGGAACTGTTCATAAGCTAGATTTATCAAAATTTAAACAATATAAAGTTGCTCAATTAGGAGAAGTTAAAACTGGAAAAGCTTCAATTCTTTTACAAACTTCAAATGGAGAGCCTACAGAATATGAAATTAATATATTAAATATAAAGAAACAAAGAAGTCCTGAATCAAAAACTTTTAAAATAGAAATTGTAGATAAAGAACTATTACAATTAACTGGAGGTATAGTTCAAGGTATGAGTGGTACCCCAATAATACAAGATGATAAAATTATAGGTGCCGTATCTCATGCAATTGAAAATAACCCGTCTACTGGATATGGAGTATATATAGGTTGGATGTTAGAGGGAGAATAATCTCCCTCTTTTAATTTAATTAATTTGATTTATTTATGTTTTTATTAGGCATTACATTAACTATATCTTTCTCTGGAACATTTACATAGCTTTGTGGAACATCTCCTACAATTACAGTTTCGCATATAGGAATTTGAGTTTTAACTTCTTTAGTAGATGTTGTAAGCGGTACTACTACTTTTACTTGTGTTTTTGCTTTTAAGTATATTCTATGCCTTGTTTGATTTATTCCTGAAGACTCAAAATCAGTTCCAAAGTCTACATATACATTTCCTATAGGTTCTATAGATACTTTTATTTTAGGACCATACTTTGCTAAAAGCGGACTTCCAAGAGCAGTTCCTATAGGTATATACGTGGACGTTGTTTTAATTTTTTTCATTTCTGATTGTATTTCTAGTGCAACTTGTGAAGCTATTTCATTCATAGCTATAGAATTAGCTTGCATCATTGTTATTTTACCATTTTCTCCAGTCTTTACATTTATTAAATCTTCATACTTAACGCTATTATCTATAACACTTGCAACAGCTTTATTTATAGATTTATTAGCAAGTTCTTCTGCTTTTGTTTCTGCTATAACCGTAATAGTTGGTCTCAATTTATTATCTATGTATACAAATGTTCCTATTAATGTAGATATTAAAAATATTATTATAAACATTATTATATTCTTTTTAATTTTTTGTTTTCTTCTTTGAACTAATATTTTTTTCATAAAAAGCCCCCCTTACTATATTATGTAAGGAGGGCTTATAATTACTTGTTAATTATTATTTTTGCAAATTTTCTTTTTCCTACTTGTATTATATCTCCAGTTTGTAAAGCTATTTTGTCATTTTCAACTTTTTCACCATTAAGCTTTATTCCACCTTGCTTTAATAATCTTCTAGATTCACTTGTAGATGGAGAAAGCTTTAATCCTGTAACTATCTTTGGTATAAAGAATAAACCTTCTTCAGCCTCTTCCATAGAAACTCCCATTTCAGCTATATCATCTGGAATATTCTTTTTTTGGAATACAGATTTAAAATATTGCTCTGCTTCTAATGCTTTTTCTTCTCCATGGTATAGTTTTACAACTTCTTTAGCTAATTTCATTTTTAAGTCTCTTGGATTTACTTTATCTTGTTCTATATCAGACTTCATAGCTTCTATTGAGTCAGGATGTTCATCTGTAACTAACTCAAAATATCTTATTATTAATTCATCTGGAATAGACATTGTTTTTCCATACATATCATTAGGAGCTTCGCTTATACCAATATAATTGCCTAGTGATTTGCTCATCTTCTTAACTCCATCAGTACCTTCTATTATAGGCATTAATAAAGCAATCTGAGGCTGTTGATCATACTCTTTTTGAAGAGTTCGTCCCATTAATATATTAAACTTTTGGTCTGTTCCTCCCATTTCTATATCAGCTTTTATTGCTACTGAATCATATCCTTGCATTAATGGATAGAAAAATTCATGTATTGATATAGATTGATTTGAAGCAAATCTTTTCTTGAAATCATCTCTTTCTAACATTCTCGCAACAGTATACTTAGATGCTAAGTTAGCAACATCCATGAAATTCATAGTTTGTAACCACTCGCTATTGAATTTTACTATTGTTTTTTCTCTGTCTAATATTTTAAATATTTGCTCTTGATATGTTCTTGCATTTTCTAAAACTTGGTCATGAGATAGTTGCTTTCTAACAGCTGACTTTCCAGTTGGATCTCCTATCATACCTGTTGCATCACCTATTATTATAACTACTTGATGTCCTAAATCTTGGAATGCTTTCATTTTTCTTAAAACAACAGTATGTCCTAAGTGAATATCTGGCGCAGAAGGATCTAATCCTAACTTTATTGTTAATGGCTTATTTTCTTTTGCCGATTTTTCTAACTTTTTAACAATATCTTCTTCAGAGATTATTTCAGCTGCCCCTTTTTTAATTATCTTCAATTGCTCATTTATTTCAATCATATGTACACCTCACACATATTTTTTTTATACTTAGTTAAAAATAATTAATATTGTATCATAGTTAAATGTTAAATTCAAATAGCCAACTAACACCACGACTAATTAATTACATAATATTCATTTTTATCTATAAAATACAAAATTATTCGCATATATGATATAATATATTCTTATAGTAAGGAGGTTAATTTCATGGGAAATGATAACAATGACAAAAACAAAATACGTAGAAAAAAAGTTAGCTCCTCTAGTACTAAACCTACTGCCTCGTCGAGGAAATCGACTAAAAACAGTAGTCAAAAAACTAAAAGTATTTCTAAATCTTCAAAAAAGGATAAGTTTAAAATATTTAGAACTGTAGGTGTTACACTTTTAGTTATGTTGGTATTAGGAGTTGCAGTTTCAACTGCACTAGTATTTGTAGCCTTAAAAGACGTAGAGCCTGTGACAAAAGCTGCTCTTGATAAAAAAGTTAATACAGTTACAGAACTTTTATATAGTGATGGATCTTTAATGGGAAATCCTCCGACAGATAATAAAAAGATTCCTATATCTATAAAAGATATGCCAGCTCATCTTCAACATGCACTTGTATCTATAGAAGATGAAAGATTTTATGATCATAATGGTGTAGATTTTAAAGGGCTTGCTAAAGCCACTCTTATAAATATATTTACATCTTCTTCTCCTGGAGGAAGTACTCTAGATATGCAGGTTTCTAAAAACTTACTTACTTCTAGTGAAGTGTCTGTTGTCCGTAAAATTAAAGATATTTACTATGCTTTAGAAATGGATAAGACACTTAACAAGAATGAAGTTTTAGAACTTTATTTAAATAGTGCATACTTTGGAAGAGGTGCTATAGGTGTTGAAGCTGCTGCAAATGCATACTTTAATAAACATGCTAAAGATCTTTCAGTTGCGGAATCAGCTATGATTGTTGGTATAACTCAAAATCCTAATAAATATGCAGCTTATAACACTGCAAAATTAACAGGTAATGAAACTAAAGACGAATTAAAAGGAAAATTAAAATTCTATTTAAAGAGTGATGGTTTTGATGAACCTACTAAAGTAGAATCAGATATGGTTAATAAACTTTATGACTGGGGTCTTATACCTGATGATGATACTTTTAGAGAATTAAAAAAAGGTAATATGGTTTGCAGAAAAGTCGAGTTAAACCCTAATGCTAAAAAAAGACAAGAAACAGTTTTAATGAAAATGTTAGAACTTGGTTACTTAACTCAAGAAGAACATGACAAAGCTGTTGCAGAGCAAATAAATATACAATTACCTAAACCATCTAAAAAACCAGCTTCGTCAGTTGAAGACCTTATAGAAACTGATGTTATAAATAGTCTTATAACTCAAGGATATACTGAAACTGAAGCTAATACATTGTACTTTAATGGTGGTCTAAAAATACGTACTACTATAGATAAAAATATGCAAAGTGACTTAGAAACTGAATTTAATAATAGAGGTAACTTCCCAGGTACTGAAATTGGACCTGATGGAATTCCTCAACCTCAAGCTGCCATGGTAGTTTTAGATTATAGAACAGGTAAAATAAAAGCTTTAATTGGTGGTAGAGAAATCAAAGCTAGAAAAGTTTTAAATAGAGCTACTGAACCACATCAACCTGGTTCTACTATAAAACCATTATCAGTTTATACTCCAGCCATTGATAACGGAATGAATCAAGCAGACACATTTAGCGATGCACGTGGCGGATATAAATTCAAAGAAAATAATAAATGGAACCCTAAAACTACTACATCTGGATCTGGTGATATGACAATGCGTAAAGCTTTAGCTTATTCATCAAATACAATAGCAATAAAAGTAGCTGAACAACTTGGTTCAACTTACAATGAAAGTGTTGACGTTATGCTTGATTACCTAAAGAACTTCGGATTATCTGATTTAAAAGATGGTCCTGGTGGAGCTGATAGAACATTCCCTGCTCTTACTCTAGGCGGTATGACAAAAGGAGCTTCTCCACTTGATATGGCTGCGGCTTATGGAACTTTAGCTAATGGGGGAACTTATGTTGAACCTATAACATTTACAACAGTTGAATCATCAGATGGTCAAGTGTTAATACAAAACACTCCAGAAGAACATAAAGTTGTAGACCCTGAAGTTGCATATGTTCTTACAGATATGCTTAAAGCTGTTATTACAGAAGGTATTGGTGGAGCTGCTAAATTTGGTGATATGCCTGTAGCTGGTAAAACTGGTACAACTAATGATAACAAAGATGCTTGGTTTGTTGGATACACACCTTATTATGTAGGTGCTACTTATATAGGTGATGACTATAGAATTGATCCAACTACAAAAGAAACTATCCCTCGTAGAGGTGTATCACACGGAAGTGGAACTTCTGCTAAATTATGGTCTAAAGTAATGGATAAAGTACATGATGGCCTTGACCCAATTGATTTTAAAAAAGCAAGTAATATAGAATTTTACAATATAAACTTATTGAATGGTAGTATAGTTCCTAAAGGAGCTTATAACGCTGGTATGGCTGCTTTCATAAAAGGACACATACCTACTACTCATTCTTCTTATACACCGCCACCAGAGACTACAACGCCTCCTGCAGAAGAAGAGAATAAACCTGAAACGGAAACTCCTTCTCCAGAAAATCCAACTCCAGAAAACCCTAATCCTGGAGATAATGGAAATAATGGCAACAATACTGGTGGTAACGAAAATAATAATCCAGGTACTGGTACTAACCCAGGAGCTGGCGGTGGAAATACAGGTGGTGGTACTGGAACTAATCCAGGTACAGGTACCGGTGGAGGAACAACAGGTGGTGGTACTGAGGTAACTCCTACTCCGCCTCAACAAGGTAATAACAACCAAACTTCACCTACTCAAACCACTCAAAAACCTAATACAGCAGCTAAACCAGCTGCATAAAAAAAGAACTATATGAGTTAAATCTCATATAGTTCTTTTTATTTTATGGCTTAGCCTTTGGGGTAAATACAACGGCCATTATATATCCAAAAAATATAGCTGCTGTTATGCCTCCTGCAGTTGCAGTTATACCACCTGTAAAAATACCCATAAATCCATCTTGTTCTATTGCTTTAACAACTCCATTATATAAAGAATATCCAAACCCTATTATAGGAACAGTTGCTCCAGAACCTCCAAACTCTACAATAGGCTGATATACACCTAAAAAGCTTAATATTACTCCACTTGTTACATAAGTAACCATTACATATGGTGTTTGTAATTTAAAGTAGTCCATTAATACCTGAGCAATTAAACATATAGTTCCGCCTACTAAAAACACTTTAAGATACTCTATAAGCACTTCTTACACCTCCTATTCATTTTCTATAACTACAGCATGAGCTACACTAGGTATGCTCTCTTTTTGCAATGTACTTGTGGGTGATAATAATGCCCCTGTTGAAACTAACATAACCTTATTAAATTTTTTAGATTTTAACATTTTATAAATATATCCATTGAAAACAGATGCTGAACATCCACATCCACTTCCACCACAATGAACATCTTGATCATCTAAATTAAAAATTTCTACTCCACAATCAGTATAAACTTTAGATATATCTAATCCTTTTTCTTTTAATAAGTCTATAGTTATTTGCATACCTAATTTACCTAAATCACCTGTTGCAATCATGTCAAAACTATTTGGATCATCTTTTGTATCTACAAAGTAAGAGTATATCGTGTCTATAGCAGCTGGAGCCATAGCTGCACCCATGTTATTTGCGTCACTTATCCCTTTATCAATTACCTTTCCTATTGTTATATACTTAACCTTTGGTCCTTCTCCATTGCTAGATATCAAAGAGCAACCAGATCCTGTAACTGTCCATTGTGCCGTCATCGGTTTTTGATTTCCTAATTCTAATGGAAATCTAAATTGTCTTTCGGCAGTACAGTAATGACTTGATGTCGCTGCAACTACTAAGTCAGCAAATCCTCCATCAACTAACATCGACCCTAATGATAAAGACAGCGCCATTGTAGAACATGCTCCATAAACTCCTAAAAATGGTATGTTTACTTCCCTAGCTGCAAATGATGTTGATAAAAGCTGATTTAATAAATCACCAGCAATCATATAATCTATATCATCTACAGACTTATTTCCATTTTTTATGGCGTTTTCTATAACTGTTTGAACCATCTTGCTTTCTGCAAATTCCCAACTTTTTTCTCCAAACAAATCATCGTCTAGCTTCATATCAAAATATTCTTTAAGAGGCCCATTCGCTTCTTTAGGTCCCACTATTGATGATGTAGATATTATAGTTGGTCCATTCTCTAATTTAATAGTCCTTTTTCCTATCCTATTTCTAGCCACCTATATATCCCCTTTCTATATGACAAATTTTATTATGTAGTATATTAACCCACATAACACAGATGAACCTATTCCATAAACTAAAACAGGCCCTGCAATCTTAAATAAATTTGCTCCAACACCCATTACATATCCTTCTCTTTTGTACTCCATAGCGGGTGATACTATAGAATTTGCAAATCCAGTTATTGGAATAATAGATCCAGCTCCTGCTCTTTTGCCAATTAAGTCATACACTCCTAACCCTGTTAAAAATGCACCTACAAAAATCAAAGTCATAGATGTTGCTCCAGCTGCTTTCAATTTATCTAGTCCAAAATTCATATAAACATCATTTATAGCCTGTCCAATTACACAAATTACTCCACCTACTATAAATGCTAATATATAATTTTTTGCATATGTAGGTTTAGGACTTATTTTATCAACATATTCTTTGTAATTTTTATCCATATTCTGACCTCCTATTTAATCAAGCTATATATTGTTATTATTTAACAAAACAAAAAAAATAAACCCTTAATTTAAGGGTTTATTTTTATCCTATATAAGTCTTTAGTTTTGATAATACTTTTTTCTCTATTCTAGAAACTTGTACTTGAGATATATTTAAAAGTTCTCCTATTTCACTTTGAGTCTTATCTTCAAAGTACCTAAGCATTATAATCTGTCTTTCTCTTTTATCTAATTTTCCCAATACCTCTTTTAATAAAAGATTATCTATAACTTTATCTTCTTCATCTTCACCTTTTAGACTTATTTTATCAATTAGGCATATAGGTGCTCCTTCTTCTTCATGTATTACTCCATGTAAATATTCCACAGAGAAATTTGATTCTAATGCCATAACCAATTCTTCTTTATCTACTCCTACAACTTTTGCTACTTCCTCTATAGTAGGTTCTCTTCCTAATTTTTTAGTCAGAACTTCAGTCTGAGTTTTAGCTTTTATTGCTACTTGTTTTAAAGATCTCGAGACTTTTATCATTCCATCATCTCTTAAATATCTTTTTATTTCTCCTAAAATCATAGGTACTGCATATGTAGAGAATTTAACATTAAATTTAGGATCAAATTTATAAATTGATTTTATAAGTCCTATTGACCCTAATTGAAATAAATCATCTCTTTCATACCCTATATTTAAAAATTTAGATACAACACTTCTAACTAACCCTAAATTACTCTCTATCAGTATTTCTTTTGCTTCTTCATCCCCATTTTGTACAAGATGTATTAATCTTAAAGTCTCCTCATGACTAAGCAATCCCTTTCTTTCTTCTTTATTGGCAGTTATCCCCATAACAAAACCTCTATTCTATATTAGATGAATCTATTTTCTTTTTCATAATAACTTTAGTTCCCTCGCCCTTTTTAGAAGAAACAGTTACTTTATCCATGAAACTTTCCATAACGGTAAATCCCATACCAGATCTTTCTAATTCAGGTTTCGATGTATACAATGGCTGCATGGCCATATCTAAATCTTCTATACCATTTCCAGTGTCTTCTACTGTGATAGTTATTTCTCTATCTTCTATTTCACATCTTATATTAACAAATTTAGTTTCATCTTCATCATATCCATGTATTATTGAATTAGTTACAGCTTCAGATACCGCAGTTTTTATATCTGCAATTTCATCTAATGTAGGATCTAACTTAGCTGCAAATGATGCAACTATTACCCTTGCAAAACTTTCATTTTCTGATCTTGCCGAAAATTTTACTTCCACAATATTATTCATTTGCAACGCCTCCTAAAAAAGAACTTAAAGCATCTTCATAAGTGTCATGAATTTGTATGATCTTATTCATTCCAGATAAATCAAAAATCTTTTTTACTCTTGAATTTAAATTAATTACAGCTACCTTTCCACCCTCACTAGATATTTTTTTGTATCTACCAATAACTACTCCAATACCTGAAGAATCCATAAAATTCATATTTTTAAAATCAAAAACTATATTCTTGATTTGCTTATCTTGTATAACATAATCAATCTCTTCTCTTACTTCATTTGCAATATGATGGTCTAACTCTTTACTTAAAAACTCAACTTTTAAGTTTTTATTGTCTAAAGAAAAATTTATCATTAGCTTCCCCCTCCTATCGAATTTAAAAATGATACTTTTTATTCAATTCTATAAATCAGATTATTATCCTTCAACGAAATTTAAATAGTTTTGTTTTATTGTATCAAAAAACTATTTATTAAAATATTATATATTATACTAAATTAGTTTTGGAGGAATAATAATGGATTTTATTGACAACAAAGTTTCTGCCCGACTTGGTGGTTCATCATTTTTTGAAAGCAATGATAAACTCTATAAATTCGAGAAAATAAAAAAAATAACAAAAGATGTTAAATCTAAATTTCCTGATGTAAAACTTATCGATATGGGAGTTGGAGAACCTGATAAAATGGCTGATAGTTCTATTGTTGATATATTGTGTGTTGAGGCTGGAAAACCTGAAAATAGGTTTTACTCAGACAATGGAATTATTGAATTTCAAGAAGCTGCTTGTAGATATTTAAACAGTCTGTATGATTTGAAAAATATAACCCCTGAAAATATAGTTCATGGAATAGGCTCTAAACCAGTACTTGCTATGATTCCACTATGTTTCATAAATCCTGGGGATATATGTCTAATGCCCTCTCCTGCATACCAAGTACTTGGAACATATTCAAAATTTTTAGGTGGTGAAATTTATAAACTTCCTTTATGTCCCGAAAATAATTTTTATCCAGATTTAGACAGCATACCTGAAGATATAAAGAAAAGATCAAAACTTTTATATTTAAATTACCCAAATAACCCTACTGGTCAAATCGCAACGAAAGAATTTTATGAGCATGCAGTTAAATTTGCAAAAGAAAATGATATTATGATTGTTTCTGATTTAGCATATGGAGCTTTAACTTATGGAGACGCTACTCCTCTTAGCATATTGAGTGTCGATGGTGCCCTTGATGTCTGTATAGAGATTCATTCTCTTTCAAAATCATTTAATATGACTGGATGGAGGTTGGCATTTGTTGTCGGTTCTAAAAAAGCTATGCAACTATATTGTGCTATAAAAGGCCATACTGACTCTGGTCAATTTAGAGCTATTCAAAAATCAGGTGCTTATGCACTCGACAACTATCATAGCTTAATAAATTTAAATAAAGAAAGATATTCAAGAAGATTTGACTTGCTAGTTGATGTTTTAAATCAAGTGGGATTTAAAACAAATAGGCCTGAGGCTGGATTTTATTCTTATGTTAAAATACCTAAAGGAATTAAAAATGGAGTTAGATTCAACAGCGCTGAAGAAGCAAGTCTTTATATCCTTTCTCATGCTTTAGTGTCTACTGTTCCTTGGGATGATTGTGGAAGTTTTTTAAGATTTTCAGTTACCTATGATGCTAATTCTTTAACTGATGAAATTAATGTTATGAATGAACTTAAAAGAAGACTTTTATCTTTAAATCTAGAGTTCTAAATCCAATATAATTAAAGGGTACCTCAATTATGAGATACCCTTTTAATATCTATATATTATTTACTTTTTCTCTTATTATTTGCTTTTTCTATATTAACTTTGTTTCCTTTTATTTTTATGTTCTTCATTTTATCAAGAACTTTTCTAGTATGTTTCTTTGGTATCTCAACAAAAGTATATTTATCATATATATCTATAGTCCCAACTAATTTACCTGGTATTCCAACTTCTCCAGCTATAGCCCCAACTATATCTTTAGCTTGAACTTTTTGTGTTCTACCTATATTGATAAATAATCTAGTCATTCCAGACTCAGCACCTGTACTATGACTTTCTTCTATTATTTCTTCTTTTGCTTGATCACCTAGAGCTAATTTAACTAAAGCAGCAGCTATATCTAAAGTATCATAATCTTCTTCTTTGCAGAAGTTTTCTAACCATTGTACTTGCTTTGTTAAATGACCTTCTTCTATAGTAGATTTTACTTGATCAAAGAATAAGCTTACTTTTTTCTCTTCAACATCTGATATTGAAGGTATGCTATGTTTTTCTAATTTAGATTTAGTGTATCTTTCTATATCTTTCATCTTTCTCATTGATTTTCCGAAAACAAAAGTGAATGATACTCCATTTCTACCAGCTCTTCCTGTTCTTCCGATTCTGTGTACATAGTACTCTTCATCTTGTGGTAAATCATAGTTAAATACAGCTTCTACATCATCAACATCTATTCCTCTAGCAGCAACATCTGTAGCAACTAAGATATCGATAGTTCCATTTCTAAACTTATCCATAACTATATCTCTTTGAGTTTGCTTTAAATCTCCATGTAGCGCATCTGCAAAATACCCTCTTGCTTGTAAATCACTAACTAATTCATCAGCACCTCTTTTTGTGTTACAAAATACTACTGATAATTTAGGGTTGTATACATCTACTAATCTGCATAATACTTCTAACTTATTAGCAGCTTTAGTTTCTATATAATATTGTTTTATATTAGGAACTGTAAGTTCTTTTCTAACTATTCTTACATGCTCAGGATTCTTTTGGAATCTCTTTGTTAAATCTAATATACCCTTAGGCATAGTAGCTGAGAAGAAAGTCGTTTGTCTATTTTCAGGAGTTTCATTTAAAATCATCTCAATGTCTTCTCTGAATCCCATATCTAGCATTTCATCCGCTTCATCTAATATAACCATTTTTACTTTATCTAACTTTAAAGTCTTACGATTTATATGGTCTATTATACGACCTGGAGTTCCTATAACGATTTGAACGCCACTCTTAAGAGACTTTATTTGTCTGTCTATAGGTTGTCCTCCATATACAGGTAAAGTTTTTATCCCGTGCATGTACTTACCTATTTTTCTTATTTCACTTGAAACTTGTATTGCTAATTCTCTTGTTGGACATAAAACTACCGCTTGTAGACTCTTGTCCTCTGGGTCTACCATATCTAATATAGGTATACTAAATGCTGCTGTTTTCCCCGTACCTGTTTGTGCTTGCCCTATAATATCTACTCCAGTAATTATTTTTGGTATTGCTTGAACTTGTATTGGAGATGGTTCCTCGAATCCCATTTCTAATACAGCTTTTTTTATGTTCTCATTTATTGGTAAATCATCGAATTTAACTATATTCATATATTATTTCCTTTCCGTTATCAATTTATATTAACTTTATCAATTATATATTTTTTTTTAATATTATGCAATTAATATTTTATCCTAATAGTAAAGATCATATTCAATTTAAAGCAAAATAGAGGGTATTTTCTAACCCTCTATTTTTTTTATTTTATATATGTAAAATATAAAACAAATAAATATAATAAATATGTAAGTATCATTAAAATCCCTTGAAGTCGATAAATTTTTTCCTTTATAATTGTAGGAACTGTTAAAATTAAAACTAATACTATCATAAATGGAAAATCTATAATTGATGTTTGTTTAAGTATGGGCGTATCATTTATAAAAGATGATATAGATATTACTGAAACTATATTTAAAATATTAGCCCCCAATATATTACCTACAGATATAGCATTATGCTTCTTTTTTATAGCCGTCAAACAAGATACTAATTCAGGAAGTGAAGTGCCTAATGCAATTACAGTTAAACTTATAACTCCTTGTGGAACTCCTATATATTCAGCTATTATTATCCCATTATCAACCAATAGTCTAGAACCTATTATCATCATAATTATCCCAGCTATAAATAAAAATCCTATTTTCAATACGTTAATTGATTTTATCTCTTTCCTCGTACTCGTATCTGATACTGATCTCATTTTAGTTTTGGGTATACTCTTATAATTGTTAATCATATAAATAAATAACATTCCCAAGAGAGCCATAGCATCTTTTCTATCTATAACTTTATCCAAACCTAATACAATTAAAATAATTATAGATATGATTAATAATGTAGCTTTTGAATTAAATGCTTTTTTATCTACTTTAAAAGGCCTTATAATTGCAACTAATCCAAGCGCTAATCCCGTATTACAAATTATAGAACCTACTGCATTTCCTAAACTCATTGTAGTATGACCTTTTATTGATGCACATACTGACACTGTCAATTCAGGAAATGTAGTTGCTAAACTAACTATAGTTGCTCCTAAAACAATTTCAGGTATATTAGTTTTTTTTCCTACAGATATAGTAGAGTCTATAAATATATCCGCACCCTTTGTTATAAGTATAAACCCTATTAAAAATAGTCCTATTGTAAATATCATTATATCCCCCCTTATTAAATAGATATTCAATCAGCTTAATTCTATATGTATAAAAAATTTTTAAATTATTCTTAAAATTTATGTTTATTCGACATTTTAACCGGGTATCATATGAACATAAGAAAATAACAGAAAAATCTATCAAAAAAGAAAAGATAGTGTAAAATTCTGTATACAAAATACTAATTCTATGTTATGATTATATTGTTTAAAAAATATCTAGCTAGATTTTATAAAATAAATATACTCAACACATATAAACTTAAGGAGGCTATCAACATGAATGCATGGCAAGGATTCAAAACTGGTAGATGGACTAAAGAAATAAACGTAAGAGAGTTCATACAATTAAACTACAAACCATATGAGGGAGATGATTCTTTCTTAGCTGGAGCAACTGAGAACACTAAAAAATTATGGAATGAAGCTATGGATCTTTTCAAAAAGGAAAGAGACAATGGTGGAACATTAGACGTAGATACTGATACTGTATCTTTAATAGATGCTTACGGTCCTGGTTATATAGACAAGGATTTAGAAACAGTAGTAGGTGTTCAAACTGACGCTCCTTTAAAGAGAGCTGCAATGCCTTTCGGTGGAATAAGAATGGTTGAAACTTCTTGTGAAGCTTACGGATACAAATTAAATCCAGAAATAAGTGAAATATTCACTAAATACAGAAAAACTCATAACCAAGGTGTATTCGATGCTTATACTCCTGACATGAGAGCTGCTAGAAGTGCTGGTATAATAACTGGTTTACCAGATGCTTACGGTAGAGGTAGAATAATAGGTGACTACAGAAGAGTTGCTCTATACGGTGTTGATAAATTAATACAAGATAAATTAGATCAAAAAGCTTCTTTAGAAGTTAGATGTATAGATGAAGAAGTTATAAGATTAAGAGAAGAATTATCTGATCAAATAAAAGCATTAGAAGCATTAAAGAGAATGGCTGCATCTTACGGATTCGACATAGCTCAACCTGCTACTAACGCAAAAGAAGCTGTTCAATGGACATACTTCGGATACTTAGGAGCTGTTAAAGATCAAAACGGAGCTGCAATGTCTTTAGGTAGAGTATCATCTTTCTTAGACATATACTTCGAAAGAGATTTAGCTGCTGGTGTATTAACTGAAGAAGAAGCTCAAGAAATAATGGACCACTTCGTTATGAAGTTAAGAATGGTTAGATTCTTAAGAACTCCTGAATACAACGATTTATTCTCTGGAGACCCAACTTGGGTAACTGAGTCTATAGGTGGTATGGGATTAGATGGTAGAACATTAGTAACTAAAAACTCATTCAGAATGTTAAATACTTTATATACTCTTGGACCATCTCCAGAGCCAAACTTAACAGTATTATGGTCTACTCAATTACCTCAAGGATTCAAAAACTTCTGTTCTAAAGTATCAATAGACACAAGTTCTGTTCAATACGAGAACGATGATTTAATGAAGCCTTACTGGGGAGATGACTACGGTATAGCTTGTTGTGTATCTGCAATGAGAATAGGTAAGCAAATGCAATTCTTCGGAGCTAGAGTTAACTTAGCTAAGACTTTACTATACGCTATAAACGGTGGTGTAGATGAGAAGAAATTCAAGCAAGTTGGACCTAGATTTGAGCCTATAACTTCTGAATACTTAGAGTACGATGAAGTTATGCAAAAATTCGATATGTTTACAGATTGGTTAGCTAACTTATATGTAAATACATTAAACGTAATACATTTCATGCATGATAAGTATTCTTATGAAGCATTAGAAATGGCTCTACATGATAGAGACGTATTCAGAACTATGGCTTGTGGTATAGCTGGTTTATCAGTATGTGCTGACTCATTATCTGCTATAAAATACGCTAAAGTTAAAACTATAAGAAATGAAGAAGGAATAGTTGTTGACTTCGCAATTGAAGGAGATTTCCCTAAATACGGAAACAACGATGACAGAGTTGACGATATAGCTGTTGAATTAGTTGAAAGCTTCATGAACAAGATAAGAAAGAACAAGACTTACAGAAATTCTTATCATACTCAATCTATACTTACTATAACTTCAAACGTTGTTTATGGTAAGAAAACTGGTAACACTCCTGACGGAAGAAGAGCTGGTGAGCCATTCGCTCCAGGAGCTAACCCAATGCACGGAAGAGATAATAGCGGTGCTTTAGCATCATTATCATCAGTTGCTAAATTACCATACGAGCATGCTCAAGATGGTATATCTAATACTTTCTCTATAGTACCAGGTGCTTTAGGAAAAGATATGGATGAAAGAGTAAACAACTTATCTTCAATGATGGATGGATACTTTGCTCAAAATGCTCATCACTTAAACGTAAACGTATTTGATAGAGCTACTTTAGAAGATGCTATGGAGCATCCAGAAAAGTACCCTCAATTAACTATAAGAGTTTCAGGATACGCTGTAAACTTCATCAAGTTAACTAGAGAGCAACAATTAGACGTTATAAACAGAACATTCCACGGAAAAATGTGCTAATTATAACTTAATATATATAAATGTAAACATATTATAACAATCAATTATCAAAGTATATTCAGAGTGCAAACCTCATCAGTTTGCACTCTTTTTTTCTAAGCACTAAATAAATTAATTAAGTATAAATTCCCATGAATTAAAAAAACTATTTAATAGACTTTATACGTTTAATGTTTTATAATAATGGGTAGAAAGTATAATGTATACAATTATTTCAGATGATAAATTTTATTAGTATAATATATAATTAACGAGGTGGATAAAATGGTAAAAGGTAGAGTTCATTCAATAGAAACATTTGGGACTGTAGATGGCCCTGGAATTAGATTTATATTATTCATGCAAGGTTGTCCTTTAAGATGTAAGTACTGTCATAATAGAGATACTTGGGATGTTAAAGGTGGAACTGAATACACTACTGATGAAATAATAGAACAAGTTAAAAAATACTCTTCTTATATGAAATTCTCTGGAGGAGGTTTAACAGTTTCTGGTGGTGAAGCTACTCTTCAACCTGAATTTTTAAAAGATTTATTTAAGAAAGCTCAAGAAAATGAAATTCATACATGCTTAGATACATCTGGTTTTGTAAATATAGATGTCATAGATCCAGTACTTGATTATACAAATTTAGTTTTACTTGATTTAAAGCATATGGTACCTGAAAAATGTAAGGATTTAGTAGGTGTTAGCATAGATAAGACATTAGAATTCGCTAAACATTTAAGCGATAGAAATATACCTGTTTGGATAAGACACGTTCTTGTTCCTGGAATAACAGATGATAGAGAAAACTTAGAACTTATGGGTAAATTCATATCAACTCTAAAAAATGTTGATAGGGTTGAATTACTTCCTTACCATACTCTAGGTGTTCATAAATGGGAAAACATGGGATTTGAATATGAGTTAAAAGATGTTCCAGATGCTACTAACGAAGATATAGAAAAAGCATCTAAAATACTAGCTGAGTTCGGTGTAATAACTCATAATAAATAATAAAAAAGGATCTATACAAAATTGTATAGATCCTTTTTTTATTAAAATTCAAATACTTCAACTTCCATATTATCGATCGCATCTTGTATTAGTTTTTCTACATCTAAAGATGATTCTGATTTCTCTATTCTATCTAATTTAGGTTTTGTTACAGGACTTTTCGGAGAAAATACTGTACAACAATCCTCTTCTGGTATAACTGATGTTTCAAATGTTCCTATTTTTTGAGCTATTTTTATTATCTCTGATTTATCCATTGCTATAAGAGGTCTAAATACAGGTAATGATACAGAAGCATTTGTACAAGTTAATCCTTGTATAGTTTGAGATGCAACTTGTCCTATACTTTCTCCTGTAACTAATGCATCACAGAATCTCATTTCTCCTACTCTTTGAGCTATTTTCATCATAAATCTTCTAGATATTATAGTCATTTCTTCTTCTTTACATGATACACCTATTGCCTTTTGTATTTCTAATATATTTACTTTATGAAGTCTAACTTTACTACAATATTTTGCTAGTATCTGAGCTAAGTCCCTTACTTTTTCTTGTGATTTTTCACTAGTAAATGGATAACTGTGGAAATGTATAGCTTCAATTTCTACTCCTCTTTTTGCAACCATCCAAGAAGCAACTGGGCTGTCTATTCCTCCAGATAATAAAGACATAGCTCTACCATTTGTTCCAACTGGAAGACCTCCATAACCTGGAACTGTATCACTATATACCATTACATGATTTTGTCTATATTCGCAGTGTATAGTTGTCTCTGGGTTTCTAACATCAACTTTTATTCTATCTTTTACATTATAAACTAAAAATCCAGCTATATCTTTACTCATTTCTTGAGAAGTTAATTCTAAACTCTTATCTCCTCTTCTTGAAGTAACTTTAAACGATTCTGAACCTGCTTCTATCTTTTCTTCTAAAAGTTGTAGTGCTAGTTGCTTTAATTTATCATAGTCTTTTTCTGCTCTTATACCTGGGCAAACTCCTACAACTCCAAATACTTTTTTGATTTCTTCTAATACTTCTTCATAGTCTTCTGCATATTCTCCTAAATCAACATATATTCTTCCATATTCTTTATATACATTAAACTTTCCTATATGCGTTAACATATTTTTCACATTTTTTATTAATTTATTTTCAAATATATATCTATTTTTTCCTTTTACACCGATTTCTCCGTACTTAACTATAGCTATATTATACAAATTTATCACCTCTTAATTATCGTCTTCTTATTATAAATCTAAGTTCTTCTACTGATTTTTTTATTATTTCACAAGCTTCATTTATTTCTTCTTCTGTTGTCATATCCGATAAGCTAAATCTTATAGCTCCGTCAATTTCTTGTGGAGTAAGCCCTATTGCATTTAAAACATGGCTTCCCTTTTTCTTTGATGAACAAGCTGATCCTGTAGATACAAATACACCCTGCTGTGCTAAATGATGAAGTAGTACCTCTCCTTTAACATCTTTAAATGATATATTTAATATGTGACATACGCCGTCCTCAGGAGAATTCACTTTAATATCATCTATATTTTCAACTATAAAATCTTTTAGTAAAACTTTTAGTTTTTCTATTTTCTCTATTTTTGAATTTAAATCTGACATTATTATATCTATAGCTTCTCCTAGTCCATATATACCAGCTACATTTTCAGTTCCAGATCTTATACCTATTTCTTGTCCTCCACCAGTTAACATAGGTTTTATTTTGTTATTTTCCTTTACGTACATAAATCCAATACCTTTTGGACCGTGTAGTTTATGTCCACTAACACTCATAAAGTCTATGTTATATCTAGATGGTTTAAAATTGATTTTAGCAAATGACTGAACTGCATCTACATGTAAATATACTTTTTCCTTTAACGTACTTAGATACTTACCCACTTCTTTTATAGGTTGTATACTTCCAATTTCATTATTTACATGCATCATACTAATTAATATAGTATTCTCTTTTATTGCATTTTTTACATCATCTATATTTACTGTTCCTTTGTCATTTACTTTTAGATAAGTAACTTCAAATCCTTGTTCTTCTAAATCTTCCATTGTTCTTAAAACCGATGGATGTTCTATGTTTGTAGTTATTATATGATTTTTTCTCTTTTTGTGAAGATTTGCAATACCTCTTATGATTGTATTATTAGCTTCTGTTCCTCCTGATGTAAATATTATTTCTTTATCTTTACATCCTATACTTCTAGCTATTTCTTGTCTTATTTTTTTTATATTTTTTTCAACTTCAACACCTTTTTTATGTACAGCTGAAGGATTTGCATAATCTGTAGTAAGTGCATATACCATTTTTTCTACTACTTTTTCATATGGCTTAGTTGTTGCACTATTATCTAAGTATATTTCCATACTAATACACCAACTTTCTTTGTATTTAATCATACTATTTATACTCTATATTATTGTCCCAATTAACTATGTAAATTATCATATAATTTTAGTGAAACTTTTACTATTATACCACTATTTTCTCTTTTTTTATATAGCAAAGCGCTATAATTACACACTTCTATTGCTCTTATTCTTTTTTTATATCTATTTTTATCGTAAATTAATGTTTTTTAAATTTTTTTGTCAAAACTATTGATTTTTCTGTCGAATCTTGGTATTATGTATACATGGTTATCCCCCTGATAACCTTAATTAAAATCTCTATTCCCAATACCCCTTTTAAATGGATGTATACATTCATTTAAATCCTACTTCTTAACGGAAAAGAAGTAGGTTTTTTTTATGTTTAAAATCAATTTTCAATTTTAATTAAATATATTTTCAAAAACTATTGATTTTTCTGTCGAATCTTGGTATTATATATACATGGTTATCCCCCTGATAACCTTAATTAAAATCTCTATTCCCAATACCCCTTTTGAACGGATAGACTTTATATCCAATGTTAAACTGACAACGGAAGTTAGTTTAACGTAAAAAGAGCTTCCCCAAGCTCTTTTTTTTATGCTCAATTCTATATTTATCTCGCTTTTTTTGGTATAATTTAATGTATATATATAATAAAAATTTTAGGGGGTCGATACTATGCAAAACAAGAAAAAAGTAGCTATAGTATTTACAGGTGGAACTATTTCCATGACTGTAGATGAAAAAATAGGCGCTGCTATACCATCTCTATCTGGGGAGCAAATAATGTCTATGGTAACTAACATAGATAAAGTTGCTGATATAGAGATATACAACTTCGATGAGATTCCAGGACCTCATATGACACCTGAGAAAATGCTTAGTTTAAGAAATTATATAAACGATATAATTTCAAAAGACGAATTTTCTGGTGTTGTTGTTACTCATGGTACAGATAGTTTAGAAGAAACTGCCTATTTCCTAGATTTAACATTAGATACACCTAAACCAGTTATAGTTACAGGTGCAATGAGAAGTAGTGATGAACTTGGATATGATGGTCCAAGCAATCTTGCTGCAGCTGTTTGTACTGCTATTTCTGATGAAGCTTATAATAAAGGTGTTTTAGTTGTTCTAAGTAATGAAGTTTTATTAGCATCTGAAGCTACTAAGACTAACACACTTACATTAAATACTTTTAAATCTTTAACTTGTGGTCCTTTAGGAATAATTGACTGTGATAAACTTGTATTATCTAGAGATATAGTTGATAGACAAACAATCTTAGTAGATAAAGTTGAGTCTGATGTTGCTCTTATAAAATCAGGTGTTGGCATGGATGATTCTTTTATAAAGTTTGCAGCTGATAAAGGATGTAAAGGTATAGTTATAGAAGCTATGGGTAGAGGAAATATACCTCCAGAAATGTTAAAAGGTGTAGAATATGCTAGAAGCAAAGATATACCTGTTGTTATAGCATCTAGATGCCATTCTGGTAGAGTTTTTGATAGCTATGGATATTTAGGTTCTGGTAGGGATTTAAGAAATCTAGGATGTATATTTGCTGGTGATTTACCTGGGCAAAAGGCTAGAATAAAGCTTATAGTTGCTTTAGGAAAAACAAATAATCTAAATGAATTAAAAGATATGTTTGAAGAAGGAATATACTATTAAATAAATAATAAAAAAGGTTATTCATATGAATAACCTTTTTTTATTATTTTCTCTCTATAATTCCATTTTTTAGGCATATTGAGTAATCTAAGTCTTTCACCCCAACCTTAAATTTAACCTCTATCATTTTGCCATCTTTCCCTATTACATTTCCTTCTCCAAATTTACTATGTAAAATCTTATCCCCAATTTTGATTGCATTTATATCTTCTTTTGTTGGCGACTTTATATTATCAATAAACCTTGAGGCAAAAACTTTTTTACCATATTTCATTTTTGGTGAGCTTATATGTAGTTCATCTTGAGCTCTAGTTATTCCTACATAAAACAATCTTCTTTCTTCCTCTATAGCTGATTTTCGTTTTTCTTCATCTTCTATATCATAAGATTTTTCATGAGGTATAGTTCCTTCATTTACGCCTATTATATATACATATGGGAATTCTAAGCCCTTTGCACTATGCATAGTCGTAAATATTACTCCCTCTGAGTTTTTGTTATTTCTATTTTCAACTATCTCAGATTTAACCTTTTCTATATGCTCTAAGTATTCATTTATAGTTTTAAAGTTGCTTGAAGAACTTTCTAGTTCATTTAAAATTTCTATTAACCCATTTGGTTTAATCTTCCTATTACTACAATAATCTAATACATATCTATCATAATCTAAACTAGTACGTATATATGAAATTGCATTCTTAGGAGATAATGTCTTTAAATAGCTTAAATCTATTTCTAAATCATTTAATGTCTTTACTTGTTTTGGATGTAATCCACCCTTATTTATTAATGCACCTATGAAGTCTCTATCCTCACTTGCAAGCTTTATACTATCTTTAGATATATATCTAAATGGTTTATTAATAATTCTTATCCAATCTTCACTCAATGTTGTATCTATCCCTAATCTTAAATACGCTAATAAATCTTTCGCAACCCAATGGTCATATATAGTTACAATTGAGTCTCTAACAACAAATGGTATATGCATATCCATAAATACATCAACTAGTGCTCTAGACTGTATATTTGTTCTATATATAACTGCAAAGTCATCATAGTTAACACAATTATCTTCACATTTGCTAATTATATCTCTAGCTATAAATTTTGCTTCTTCTTCTGAGTCTTCAGTTTTTATATAATTTACACTTCCTTTTTCTTCTCTATCACACTTAATTACTTTTTCGTATCTATTTTCATTAAATTGAATAAGCTTATTTGCAGTATCTGTTATACCTTGTTTTGATCTATAATTTATATCAAGAACATATTTCTTACTATTTTCAAAGTATCTTTCAAACTCTAATAAAAAGTCTGGTCTCGATCCTCTAAATCCATATATACTTTGATCTTCATCACCTACAACAAATATATTGTTGTTTGGACTTGCTATTAACTTTATAACTTCAAATTGCACTTTATTTATATCTTGGAATTCATCCACTAAAATATATCTATACGCATTTCTGACTCTTTCTAACACTCTTTTATTATTTTTTAATAAGTGATAAGTCTTTATAAGCATATCATCAAAATCTATCTTTTTAATACTTTCCTTATAATCCTCGTACATATTATAAGCTTTTATAAATTCATCCTTTGAAAGTATTTCTGGATCAAAATCTAATTTATCCATTAACTCGTTTTTGACATAAGAAATTTCATTTATAACATTTAAGATTGTATCATCATCTTCTGCATTTTCTATATTTAAATTTTTTAAGATTCCTCTTATAGCAAATTTTTTATTCTTTTCATCTAATATACAATCCAGCTCGTACTTTTCAAAGAATCTAAGTATTCTAAAGAAAACTGAATGAAATGTACCATAACTAACTTTATTTAATCTAACATCATGACTTAAGCTTAGCGCTCTATTTTTCATTTCTGTTGATGAAGCTTTTGTAAAACTAATAGCTAAAATATTTTTAGGATTTATATTATTATTTAAAACCATATTAACTATTCTATACGTTATAACTCTTGTCTTACCTGAACCTGGACCAGCTAAAACCATACAAGGTCCATCTATATGCATTACTGCGTTTTTTTGATTACTATTTAATCCATTTATATCTATCATCATTTATCACCTTGAACTATCTTTATATTATTTTATAATTAATATTATATACTATATTCACAAAAAGGAGTAAACCTATGGAAGTTATTACTAAGACTATAGATAATTTAATTGATATACCAAAAAATCATTTCGTATTCGATATAGAAACCACAGGACTTAGTCCTAAATACTGTAAAGTAATATTAATAGGGGTTTTATACAATTTAAATAACAAAACTATAATTAAACAATATTTTGCTGAATCTGAAGAAGAAGAAAAAGATTTACTTTTAAAATTTATTAATGATATAAAAACTTTTGATCATCACATAACATTTAATGGAGTATCTTTTGATATCCCTTTTTTAAACTCAAGATTTAATTCTAATGATATTGATTTTTCCATAGATAAATGTGATGATATTGATATTTTAAGAATTGTAAAACCATTTAAAGAAAAACTATCTTTATCTGATTGTAAACTAAAAACAATAGAAAAATACATGGGCATACAACGAGAAGATACTATATGTGGAAAAGAAAGTGTTGAGTTATATAAAAATTTTGTAATTAGTAAAGATGTTAGTTTAAAAGAAAAAATACTATTACATAATTACGAAGATATTTATTACTTAGGAAAAATATATAACATAAAAAACATAATAGATGAAAATTTGGATTACATAGATATAAATATAAACAATTTAAATTATAAAGTTCTTTTGAGTAAATATAAAATTACAAAGTCTGTTTTGCATTTAGATTTTATATCTAGAAAAAAATTTGAACTTCCATTAAATATATTTAGAGATACTTATACTATTTCTACGAAAGAAAATATATTGAACATATTTATAAATCTTAATAAGGGCATCGATAGCAATGGAAATACAATATTTTTTTATAAATTAGGGTCTATAATTCCCATAAAGTTTAATAATGATTTTATAGTCGACAATATTAACGCCTTATCTAAATTTTTAATTTCTAAAGAATTATAAATATCATCTTTGTTGGTAAAAAAAAGAACTGTTGAAATATCAACAGTTCTTACTGGCGGAGAAGGAGGGATTCGAACCCTCGCACCGGTTAACCCAGCCTAATCCCTTAGCAGGGGATCCTCTTGAGCCACTTGAGTACTTCTCCGTATTCATTTTTACTATACTATGATTATATAAGGTTTTTTTTTTGATGTCAACGTTTTTTACAAATTTTTTTGATTTGATATAAAAATAAGGAGATTAACTCCTTATTTTGCTTACATATTCTTTTTAGCTTCTAATAGCATTTCATTTGATTTTTTTAAGTAATCAATTGCTTGTTCAATATTTTTAGCAGTTTCTTCTTTTCCCATTTCTCTAGCTTTTTCTGCCCACTCTCTAAATCCTTCTTCATGAGATTCATTGTGATTTACCCAATGAACAAGAAGTATGTTAAGAGTTTTTTCATCTTTATTTTCAGCTACAGCTGCACCTGAATGTTCTATATGCTCATGATCATGGTCGTGACCATGGTGGTTTCTTACACTAGTTTTATTAAATAGCATTTATAATCCCCCTTATTTTATATTAAATTCTTTTTTTATCACTTTCACTGCATCCTTTATCAACAGTGATAATGGTTTTCCTTCTAATCCCACCATTTCTACATCTTCTGGCATTATAGGAAGTAATATTTTTAAAGCTTCACTATCTGATATCGCTTCACTAATTCTAGCGGTTACTTCACCCATCATTGCATTTGGTATAACTGCAGATACTGGCGCAACTACTATACTAGCTTTTTTTGTTGAAACTATTATAGCGTTCTCTCCTGTAGCACCTTTATTAGCGTGTGCTTTCATCATTGAACTTGTTGCTATTGAGTTTGTCCCTAGTGCGTATATTTCTATGTACGATGGAAGTTCATCTCTAAGAGCTGACACAACTTGAGCTCCTATTCCGCCTCCCATTCCATCTATAACTGCTATTATCATATTTTCTTCCCCTCAATTACATTTTTATGTAAATTAAAATTTGATTTATACTGATTCTTTGATTATTATTTTATGATCCATAAGTCTTATTTCTTTTATTTCCCCATCGATTATTTTTTGCTCTCCTAGTAAATCTGTTAAATATACTTTTCCTTCGTATGGGTCTACACTAACCACATTATCCATTACTCTTTCAAGATTGTTGTTTTTTAACACATAAGCTGCTGATTCACACATAACATAATCCCCCTTAGTATATTAATTTTATACTCAATCAAAAAAAGATTCCTCCAAGGTATTTCAAAACCCTTAAAGAAATCTTCATGATTTCAAATAACTTTGTATATTTTGAGTATAACACCAAATTTTGGTTAAAGTCAATTCCTTTACTTATATAAATTATCTTTTATTTGTATACTCATCTGAAGCGTATTTACTATATAAACGCTTGGCTAAATCTAATTCATACTCCGTTAGCTCTCCTTCTTCGAACTCAACGTTAAAAGTCTTTGCCATTCCTCTTACAATGGATTTTTCGAGACTGTTTATATCTATTTTTCTTCTTATTTCATTTTCAATACCACTTGCCTTACTTAACGTAAATTTCTTTGCTCTTTCTTTTATTTCTGGAGATTTTGTTTTTATAATTTCATACAAATCATCTATATTGAAATCCAATACAATAGACCCGTGTTGTAATATAACTCCATCGTGTCTATGTTGTGCGCTTCCTACAACTTTTTTATCATTTATAGTTATTTCATATGAAGCATGAGCATTAAAACACGCAGCTGAAAGCTTCTCTCTACTGATTCTTTCTCCCTTGCTTAAATTATCAACATCTATACCTTCAAGCTTTAGACCATTTGCTATTCCTTCACTTATAAACTTATATGAACTATTTATACTCTTATCCATCAGTTCATTGTCTTCTCCTACAATTATAGAATAAGTTAACTCATTTTGATGTAATACAGCTCTTCCACCTGTAGCTCTTCTTACACAGTCTATATTTAATTTTTTGCATTTTTCTATATCTACTTCACTTTCAAGCTTTTGAAAATATCCTATAGTTAAACAACTAGGATTCCAAGAATAAAATCTTAGTGTAGGCTTACATTTTCCTTCTTTATATGAAATAGTAATAGCTTCGTCTATAGCCATATTCATTGCGCCATCATAAGTTTTGTTTTTTATTACTCTCCACTTTTGCATAATTTTGATTCCCCTATATCTAAGTTAATTTCTTTAATTGCTAGTTTAATTTCTTCTTTGCTTAATTTTCTTGAATAATTATATATTGTATGTCCTGGTCTCTCATTATAATATGGTCTATTACAATTCTTACATCCTTTTATTTCAAATGGCTTTCCTTTTAATATATCCATCTTTATATATTCATCCATTTCTATCTCTTCTAGATACCCATCTAATCCAAATTTAAAGTAATCTCCATTATATCCTTTATCCATCATATACGTCATAAGTTGAACTCTTCTATAACTCTCTATACTAGGTTGTCTTACATCTTCCATTTTAGTTCCCTTTACAGGTGTAAATGCAAATAAACTAATTGTTATATTGTAACCTTTCAGAGTTTTATATAAATCATATATATCTTTGTGGCTCTCCCCTAATCCTACAATTATATGTGTACTAATTCTATTTGGATATATAAGTCCTGCTTCTTTTATAAACTCTATTTTTTTATCAAAGTTAGTTCCTTTTATCTTCTCATACAATTCCTTATTTGCAGCATCTATAGCTATACCTATTTTTTCAACTCCTAGTTCAAAGAACTTTTCAATTTCATCCATATCTTCTAACTTAGCTGATAAGGATATAGGTATATTTAAATTAGCATTAACATATTTGATAAATTTACTTACTTCATTAAGAGATTCTTCACTATCCATGGATTGTAAGCATATTCTTTTTATATTTTCTCCTTCATAGTTTTTAAAAGCATCTAAAATTTCTTCTTTTGTATATTCTGGCCATAAAACCCTAGACAGCTTATCTTTTCTACTATTACTTTCAATGGACTGTGAACAAAATGAACATCGATTATTGCATTGATTTCCTATCATTATATAAGCAGTAGTAGGAGGTATGTCGCTTTGGCCTCTTTTTATACCAAGTTCTATTGCAGTTCCAATAGACAATCTAATCATAATATGCAACACTCCTTACTCTCTTTAATATCTAACTTCATTTCAAGTGCTAAGTTTTTACATGATCTTGATGGTAATACAATTTTATTTATTCCACATTCTATCGCTAATTTATCTAAGTCGCTTCTATATTTACCCCTAGGTCTCATACACCCTAAATTTATTTTAGTTTGTGGAAGCCTTATTCTCGCTTCACACAATACATCTATAACTTCATCTAAATTAGGGGGATCTACATTTTCATAATCAGTATTTTTTGTAGGTATCAAAACTATAAAAGTTAACTGATCTGGCTGATTTTTCTCAAGATAGTCTATAATCTCATATTCCCCTTTTACTTTTCCACCCTTTAACCCTATACATATATGCGGAGCTACCTTTGTGTATTTTTTTATATATTCATATGTAGCTATGTATTCTTCTCTACTTTTATTAATTTTGTATACTTCTTTTATAGTATCCTCATCAAATACAAGGTCAAATGATACATAGTCTAAAAAACTGCAGACCAAGTCTATATTTTCTTTATTCATAAGTCCTATATGTGAGTTTAATTTATATCCATTTTGTTTTAACTCTTTTATAGTTTCTATATGAGTATCTATAGGAACATCTCCATCTTGGCTACATCCACCACTTAATAATATGCTGGTTATATTTCTCTTTTTTATATCTTTTTCATATTCATCTATAGGTGTCATGTTTTTTAAATAGTGACCATTGCAATGAGCACATCCTAGACTACAGTTTGTATCTGTTATGCTCACTGCTAAGGTTTGGATTGGATATGCAAACTCAATATTATTTCCGAAGTTTTTAACTTTTGTATCATATGCTAAATTAATTTTTCGATTTAAATTCATAGATTTATTCTCCTAATATATTTTTAACTGAAGGAAATTGTTCTATATTTGTATGAGGTAAAAAACAAGCAGATATAAATTCGTCCATATATGTAGGATATACACTTAACTCCACATATGTTAATTGATCTCCTATTTCTTCTAACTTATCTTTCGCATCATTACTTATTAAGGTTAAGTAAGAACCTATAAGAGAGCTATTACCTATGTAGGCAAATTTATCTCTGTCTATGTCTGGTAATAGACCTATCATAATAGAATTTTCTATATCTAAGCTATTTCCTATACCTCCTGCAATTAAAACTTTATCTATTTCGATAAAATCCATGCCTAAACTTTCTATAAGTATAGATGCCCCTGAATATATAGCTCCTTTTGCCCTTATAAAGTTATCTATATCTACTTCATTTACACTTATATCATTTTCTATATTGTACTCTTCCTTAAATGCAAGTACATATTCTCCTATATCATGTTCATTAAATCTTATACGTTTATTTTTTAGTTCTTTATTAATCTTACCTCTTCTATCAACAATTCCACTTATCATCATTTTGCATATAATATCTATTATTCCTGAACCACAAACGCCAACTGGATTACAATCTCCAATAATTTTCAACTTAGGATCTAAAGTGTTTTTATCTATATCAACTTTCTCTATAGCTCCATTTGAAGCTCTCATACCACAACTTATTCCTCCACCTTCAAACGCAGGACCTGCTGAGCATGCACAAGTCATCATATAGTCTTTATTTCCAAATACAATCTCTCCATTAGTTCCTAAGTCTATAAACAATACATTTTCTTCGCTAGCCCATATTCCAGCAGATAACACACCTGCTGTTATATCTCCACCAACATAACTAGCTACAGATGGTGCTAGATATACAGTAACATCTTTATTTATATTTAATCCTATATCATGAGCACTTAAATTTGGAGATTTTACAAATGGAGGTATATAAGGTTCTTGTCTTAAAAAATCCGCATGTACTCCTAAAAATAAGCTACTCATTGTCGTATTCCCTGCAACTACAAAATAGCTTATATACTCTTTATCAATTTTATTTTTATTACATAATTTTTCTATTAGTGGATTTATAGTTTCTTCTACTATTGCATGTTGTAAAAGTTTAATTCCATCCTTTTTAGTTGAATATATTATCCTATTTATTACATCTGCTCCATATTTAATTTGCGCATTTCCTGATGACTCTTTTCCTATAATCTCATTATTTTTTAAATTAACTAAACAAACTACAACTGATGTAGTTCCTATATCAACAGCTATTCCATAAAATTCATCTTCTGTATTTCCAGTATTAATATCAATCAAATAAACAATGTTATTTTTAAGTTCATAAGTTATAGTTACCTTAAAATTATTATTTCTAATTACTAAAGGGATTTTCCTAAGTAAATTCAAACTAAACTCTATATTTTCATATCCAAAATTATTTCTAATATGTCTTTGAATTCTATCTATATCACTTATATTATCATCTAAATTTGGCTCATCTAACTCTATATATTTTTTAAATGTTTTTTTATTAAAATCTAATGAATTATCCTTTAATATGTTGATTGCTTTATCAAATATTTTTTTATCTTTATTGTTATCACTGCCTTCAATTTTCATTTCATTCATAGATGTTGAAAGTTTTGAAGGAACTTCAATTTCTATATCTTCAATGACCTTACTTGCACACGAAAGAATATACCCTTGCTTCTTTTCTTCTTCATTTATATGTATATTCATTTTAGAATCTACTTTACCATTTTTTAGTTTTACTTTACACTTTCCACATACCATACTTCCATTGCAAGGAGCATCGATAAATATATTATTTTCTCTAAGAACCTCTAGCAAATTATCCTCTTTGTTACATTCAATCTCTTTTTTATGAGACAATATTTTTACTTTAACCATGCTAATCCCCCTTATTTAAAGTCACTAAGTTACAAAGTTATCCCCTAAATATATATTCTATGTAAACAATCATATTACCTTGATTTTTGTTTTATTTTTATCAAATTTTAAAATCAAAAAAGCTGTTCCAAGATCAATTGATTTTACAATTTCACTTGAAACAGCTTTTTGTTATTCCTCTATACTAGCTTCATATCCATCAGAGTTTATTAAACTATCTAACTCTTCTGGATCTGACATTTTTATTTTTATTATCCATGCATCATAAGCATCTTCATTTATAGCTTCTGGCTCATCTTCTAAATCTTCATTTATTTGTACAACTTCTCCAGATATAGGAGCTATTAAATCAGAAGCAACTTTTGATGATTCTACAACTCCAAAGTCACTACCTTTAGTTAATTCATCCTCTACTTCAGGCATCTCAACAAATAATATTTCACCTAATTGATCTTGAGCATAATCTGTTATTCCTATATAAGCATATTCTCCATCTACTTTTACCCATGTATGCTCTTTACAGTATTTTAAACTTGGTATAACTTTCATTGTTTCACTCCTCAAATTTTATAAGATAATATTACATCACACATTCCATGCTTAAAGCTGGATGACCTTTTTCTTCTAGGTATGCTAATACACCTTCAGAATCTGTAGATATAGTTTCATCACAAATCATATCTGTGAAGTTTTCTATTCCATGTAATTCCATCATTGCAGCATTTAACTTATCTGCAACATAGTCTTTTAATTCTTTAGGCATCCATACTATTCTAGATGGTCCGCCTTCTGCATAAGCAAATTTCTTAGAAGATATAAATTGTCTTCCGTGACCCATAAATCCTGGAGTTTGAACTCCTCCACCTGTCATTGAAGCAAGTTCTCCAAATGTCATACCAACAGGAGTCATTCCTGCAAATTCTCTATTTACTATAACAAATCCGTTAGCTTCTGGCATTATACCGCATATACATTCAAAACATCCACATGAAGTCATTGGATCTTCTAATATAGAGTATAATGTAACACTTTCAACCGCACCTTGAGATATAGCACTTACTTCATCATTTACTGATTGCCATACACCTTTTAAGTCATCTAAGCATTCACCTTTTATTATAGGTTGGCATGGTCCTGTTTTATCAAGTTCTTTTGTTGCTTTTGCATCTAGCCAACTAACAGCTCCACAAAGACCTAGTCTTTCAGGTGTTACAACACAAACATGTGCAGGTGCAAATGACTGACATAAATTACAAGTATAGAATTCATCAACACTTTCATCTACTAGAGAAGCTAATCTTTCATCTCTAGCAGTATATCTAGGAGTTGCATACTCTGATTTTAATTTAGCTACTTCTTCCGCATCTGTTATTAAAGTAACTTGACACTTATCAACTACTGATTCAAACTCATCTAGCATCTTAGCATATATAACTTCTCCTATATGCTTTAGTCTAAATCCTTTTTCAACAGCATCTTTAGAGATTCTTACCCAAGTTATATCTCTTTGCCCAACATGCATTACACCTTCTATATAGTTTAAGAAGTAGTGTAATCTTCTTTCTAAAACTGGTTCAAAGTCTTCTTGCATATTCTTACCAGCTATATCAACTATAACTGCAAGAGGCAATCTTACAACTCCATTTACAGCTTCAACTTGATCTATATCACTACCTATAATTTCTATCTTGTGATCCTCAACTTCAGATAGCTCTTTCTTTCTAACTAACTCCCAAGCTTCTGTTCTGTTTCCACCAAATTCAGCAAGCATATCATTTTTTCTTATTCTTTCACCTTCAAATGCTGCTGCAAAAGAAACTGGTATTGGTATTTCAGTTATTTTTATTTTTATTCCTCTAGCTTCTAGAGATGTTGCTACAAACTTATCGTAATCTTTTTGAGTTAATAAGTTCATTGGAACTTCTAACACATCTTGATCTGTTATAACTGGGAACCCTAAAGCTATTGCTCCTGCTCCACAAGATACAACTAAATCAGTCAATGGTCCAAATGCATTTACAAATGCGGGAACTCTCTTAGCTGTATATTCTAGTAATCCAGTTAAATCGCCAGGAGCTAATCCTCCAAATATTAGTGCCGCTCTTATAGCAACTGATACAACATGTATTACGCTTGTTACATCATATCCTAGAGGTATAACTCTAAGCTCTAGACCCATTTTCACTCCAGCCTCAATAGCCTGATCTATAACTTTACCAACTAAGAATGTCAATAATCCTTTAGATTGATAGTCTTTTATTATCTTAGCTGCAGTTTCTGCATCTGGACATTCTCCAAGTACAACCGCAACCCCTGGTATATCTCCTGTAACTAATGGCACTCCAAGAGATCTTATTATAGGGTCTGTTATATGCCCTGCACATGGCTCACTATATGGAGCATCACTCATTGAGTATTTTATAGCTTCTATTACTTCTGCTGCTAAAGCTGTTGCTAATCCTGAATTAAATACATGTTCTAATAAATGAGTTTTATTTATTAAACTTTCAATAATTTCTAGTGCAGCTTCTAAATCTCCTAAATTATTAATTTTCTTTCCTGTTGCAGCATATATGCAAGGAAGCGAATATGCCGTATCTGGGAATTCAACTTTATGGTCTTTACCATGTTTTTCTATAGCTTCATTAAGCAATCCTTTTGCAGCTTCTAATGCCTGCTCGGATCCATTAAAAACAGTACTGTACAAATTTTTCACTCTATTTCCCCCTTTTATATCTATACTATATATAAAATAAATGCTTACTATACGTTATATGCAAATCCACCTTCATTTAATTCTAAATATGAGTCTGCATAAAGACTAGAATTTCTTATTATGTCACAAGATTTTATAGTTCTCATTAATTCTTCATCACATGGGTTTACTATAGCAGAGCTAAATCCATTTGCCATAGCCATAGCTGCGAATGCACTATCTAATATAGGTCTTACATGTTTAGGACATCCATTTGAAACATTTGATAACCCTCCAGTTGTTAAAAGTCCCATTTCAGTCATCATTTTTATAGCTTCTAAAACTTCCATTTGTTTGTCTTGCATTCCTTTTATAACTAAGCATAGTGGGTCAAATAACATATCTTCTGGCTCTAATCCTGCCATTAATCCTCTTTCTAATAATTCTTGGCAGTATGCCATACGCTCATCATTATCTCTAGGTATACCTTCTTTGGCACATAAAGCTATAACTTTAGCTTGATATTCCCCTGCTAAATCTATTAGCTCTATTCTTCCACCAGCATCAGCTGAGTTTATTATAGGTTTACCATTATCTCTGTTATAAACTTTAAGTCCGGCTTCTATAGCGTTTCTATTTGCAGTATCTAAAGCTAATGGTACATTGTTAAATTCTGATTGAAGTAGTTGAACACCCCAAGTCATTATATCTGCTCCATCTCTTTCAGCTGGCCCTATATTGAAATCTATGTAATGAGCTCCAGCGTCTAATTGTTCTTTAGCTCTTTTTAGTATTGGAGCTGGGTCTCTCTCTTCTAAAGCTTTTCTTATTGATGGCGATATACAGTGTATTCTTTCTCCTATTATCATAAATTTTTCCATGTGATTTGTTCCCCCTATTAACTATAGTTTATTGAATTTAAGCCATAGCAGTTTCTTTATTGGCTTTATATTCTCTTAAGAATTTTGGTAATTCCATTGATTCCTCTGTTCCAATTACTACATTCCATCCTGGTAAATTATCTTCTATATCTCCTTTTAATACTGCTACTTTACCTGGTATTATTAAATCTCTATTCTTAGTTTTTTCAGCTACTCCTATTTCTTTTATAAAGTTAGCTATAGAACTTCCTCCAAACTTACCTGCCGCCCATGCAGTTAAAACTGAATATCCTCCTGCATCTGGTATCGCTAACCATACAGGTACTTTAGATCTTTCTATTTCTCCTGCTATTATGAAGTAAGTTAATGCAAAGTCAACTGTAACTAAAACTGGTGAATTTTCATCTGGATTGTTTATAGGATATAGTTTAGTTTCTACTCTCATTGGTCTTTGTGGATCTGTGTATATATTTTGTCTAAGTGCAAATAAAGGTAAAGCTTTTGCATAATTTATATCATCTAATACTATTATAGATCCATATTTAACCGTGAATATTGAAGATATAGCAACTTCCATATTAGGATCATTTTTAGCTAATTTATTTGCAAATACTAGTGATGGGTATCCAAATGTTCTATCTTGTTCTTTTAAAGATATTCTTCTTATTTGAACTACATTTGTAAATGTGTCTTTCATTGTTTCTCCTGTTGCATCTAATAACAATTCTTTATATCCTAAAGCTTGTATAGCTTCTGTTGTAGCATATAATTCTTCTAAATTGGATGCATTTACACCTAATACTAACTTATCATTTTTAACTACTTCAACCATCTCTTTGTAGTTATCTTTATTTGCTCCATAAACTACTGGATTTTCGCCTTTTAATAATTCTACAGCTTCCTTAGCTACTTGAGCATCTTCACATATTATCATGTATGCTAAAGTTAAATTACTTTGTTTAACTTTGTTTATTAAATTTAAATATGATTCTTTATTTGAATTATATCTTAAAGCCGCTATCTCTACTTTCATTTCTTCGCCTATTCTTATGTAGTTTACAGCTTTTATATTTTCTAATTTAGAATTTATTTCATCTTCTGTCATGCAGTCACAAAATTCTACTGCAAATCTATTTTTATTTAAGAAAGTTTTTTCATGTCTAAATAATACAGTTTCTCCACCTAAATCATATTGAGCTTCTCCTGCTCCAATTTTTAAACTTTTCATAAGTGGAGCAGTAGCTTCTGATAATTTATCTAAAGCTTCCTGAGCCATATGAGGGCATTTTCCTATTTCACACGCCCCTGATGCAACCTTCATACAAAACGCCATACAAGTTGGAAAACCACAATCTTTACAATTTTTCTTTGGTGTTAATTTAAATATATCTAAAGCTTTTAAAGCCATATTATTCTCCCCCTAACCTTTTAACTTATTATGCTAATTCGCTAATTAAAGTTTTTATAGTTTCTACAGATTTTGGATGACGAAGCACTACTGCATTTGATCCTCCAGCTAAAGCACTTGACGCTGTTGAAATTTCCATAGATATTCCTCTTTCTTCTGGGCAACCCCATGCTGGTTCATCTTCTATACTTGCAACAGACTCTTTTACATTCCAACTTTCAAAACAAACCGGTGTTATTATTGGCATTTGTAATGTTTTATCATTTTGACCAAGTGCCGCAAGTCTAATTCTATCCATTGTAGATGCAACATATTCATATCCATATCCAGCTGCTGAACATCCAACGTTCATAACTATATTTTCTTGCTTAACTCCTAATTGAGTTAGTAAAACATTTAATTGTTTAGCTAAGTTTATATCAACTGAAGATTCAGCTCCTACTTTATGACCATAAGCCATTCCAGCTGCAGCCCCTACTCCTTTATAGTTTTCTTCTGTAGCTGACATAAATAAGCAATTATATCCATCTACAGCTTGAGCTACTTTTTCAAATACCTTTGCATCTTTTTCATGATTTCCACATCCTGCTATTACTATTGGCAATGCTACATTTTCTAAAACTTTTTTAGCAACTTCTGCACATTCTTCAGGAGTTTTGTCTAATCCATTAGGATCTGCACCCTCTAATCTTAAACATATAAAATCAGGTTCTATTTTTTCTTCTATATACTTAGCCCATTTAACACTATCATTAGCTACATCTTCATATAAGTTTTTAATTTCACTAGTCCAGTTTTCTGGATATACATCTAGCATTTCTACACCAATTTTTTGTGTATTTGCTTGATCTCCATCAAAGTTATAAAAAGGAAGTATGTTTTCTCCTCCTATTTTTATAGCTCTTTCCCCTGAACCTATTTCAACCTCTGATATTTTCCCAGAGTATTTTTGAACAGACATCTTAAATGCCATATTTTTTTCCCCCTTAGTCTAATTTAATTCTAATTTAGATATAATATCTTTAATAGCGATTTTTGACTTAGCATCTTCAGGTAAATTTATTAAAGGTATACCTGAAGAATCATATTCATATATCATATCATCTAAAGGTACAACACCTAAAAGATCTAATTTATGTTTCTCTATTTCCTCTTTTACACCATCATTTAAAATTCCATTTGGAACCTTATTTACTACTAACTGCATATCTCCTACATTTAAGTTTAACTCTCTAGCTAAATCTCTTATTCTTGCAACTGCTTGAATACTACGTCTTGAACAGTCACTAACTAAAAGTAATTTATCTATATGTTTAGTAGTTTTTCTACTTAAATGTTCCATACCAGCTTCATTATCTATAACTAGGTAATCGTAGCTATCTGAAAGTTTATCTGTTTGCTCTCTTAAAATTCCATTTACATAACAGTAGCAACCTTCACCTTCAGACCTTCCCATAACTATCAAATCATATCCTGGTCCTTCTGCTACAGAAGTATTCAGTCTATATTGTAAGTATTGAGCTTTAGTCATACCTCCTGGAAATGCATTCCCTTGTTTTTCTCTTTGGTTTATTTCTTCTCTTATTTGACCTAATGTTACATCTATATCTAATCCTAGTACTTCATTTATATTAGCATTTGCATCTGCATCAACTACTAATATTGGCCCCTTATTTTCTTTTACTAAGCAGTTTATTAGAAGACCTGTAAGACTCGTCTTTCCAGTTCCACCTTTCCCTGCCACTGCAATATTAAATCCCATAAGATTTCCCCCTTTGTTCGTCTAAATAGAACTTATTTATTCTACTTATGCTTTTGCTAATTTAGGAGCTGCATGCACACATTCACCATGAACATCATGAAGTGCTTCCATTATTCCTTCTGATAATGTAGGATGTGCATGTATAACATCCCCTACTTCTTCAACTGTTAATCCTAAGTGAACTGCTAAAGATAGTTCTGTTAATAAATCAGTTGCATGAGGTCCTACTATAGACGCTCCTATTATTTTGTCATTTTTATCTGCTAATATTTTAATGAAACCTTGGAAATGTCCTATTGCCTGAGCTTTTCCTAGTGCTCTAAAATCGAATTGTCCTGTATTATACTCTATACCATTTTCTTGAAGCTCTTTTTCAGTTTTCCCTACTCCTGCAACTTCTGGTTCAGTATATACACATCTTGGAACTGCTGCATAATTTACAGTCTTTGAATTGCCACAAACAGCATTTTGTGCTGCTACTAATCCTTCCTTTGATGCTACATGCGCTAAAAATGGTGTGTTTATTATATCACCAATTGCATATATACCTTTAACATTAGTTTCTAAATTTTCATTCACTATAATCTTGCCTCTCTCTAGTTGTATTCCTATATCTTCTATTCCCGAATTATCAAGATAAGGTTTTCTTCCTATAGATAGTAAGGCTTTTTCAGCTTTAACTTCTTTACCATTAGACAGAGTTGCTACGACCTCATTGTCAACTATTTCACATTTTTCGATCTTAACCCCTGTCATCACCTTAATTTTATCTTTTTTAAATTGTCTTTGCAACTGTTTAGCAACATCTTTATCTTCAAGTGGAAGTAATTGATCAAACATTTCTACAATAGTTACTTCCGTTCCTAAAGCTCTAAAAAATTGACCAAATTCACATCCTATAACTCCTCCGCCAACGATTAACAATGACTTAGGAATATCCTTTAGATTTAACGCTTCATCACTAGTTATAATCTTATCTCCATCATAAGGAAACATAGGTAGTATAACTGGCTGAGATCCATTTGCAAGTATTATTTTATCAGCCTCTACTAATTCTTTACTTCCATCTTCTTTATTAACTTCTATTTTATTTGTATCTACTAATTTTCCAAATCCATTAACTAATTTAATTCCTCTTTTTTCAAATAAAAATTCTATTCCGCTAATTAATTGACTTACTACTTTATTTTTTCTATTCATTATGTCATCAAAGTTGGCTTCTACTTCTCCATTTATATGTATTCCAAAATCTTTAGCTTCTTTTATAGATGATATCAATGATGATGATGCTAATAATGCTTTTGTCGGTATACATCCTACGTTTAAGCAAGTTCCTCCAACTTTTCTTTTTTCTATAACTGTAACTTCAGCCCCAAGCATAGCAGCTTTTATAGCAGCTACATAACCACCTGGTCCTCCTCCGATTACTGCTACTTTCATTTCTCAATCCCCCTATGAAATTTATAATTTTGCTGCGTCTAAAATTGCTGGAACATTTTCTTCTGCTCCAATTGCCATTATATGCACTCCATCACATAAATCTTCATCTCTTAATTGTTGAATTAATTCTCCTGCTATTTTTATTCCTTCACTTGCCCAGTTTTCTTTTCCTACCGATCTTAATCTATCTATAAGCTCATCTGGAACATATATACCTGGAACATTTTCATTCATAAATTTAGCCATTCCTGGAGATTTCAATGGAATTATACCTGCCAAAATCTTAGTATTCATTTCCTTTGTATGCTCTTTAAATTCTCTCATTGTATCTATATCATATACAGCTTGAGTTTGAAAAAACTTAGCCCCTGCATTTATTTTCTTTTTCATTTTTAATAATTGTATTTCAATAGGTGTGTATCGAGGTGTCACTGATGCTCCCAAATAAAACTCCGGGGATCCTTTTAATTGATTGCCTACCATATCTGTTCCTTGTGAAAGTTTCTGTGCTGTTTGTAATATTCCAACACAATCTAAGTCAAATACAGGTTTAGCTTGAGGATGATCTCCTACTATGGTGTGGTCTCCTGTTAATGCCAGCATGTTTTCTATTCCAAACACACCAGCTGATAATAATTCTCCTTGAATTGCAATTCTATTTCTATCTCTTCCAGTTACTTGTAAAACCGGTTCTAATCCTTCATCTTTTAACAATTTACATGTAGTAAGTGAAGTTGTTCTCATTACTGCAGATTGAAAATCAGTTACATTAACGGCATGCACTCTTCCTTTAACAGCTTTTGCACACTCTACTAAGTGTGATAAGTCTATTCCCTTTGGAGGAGCCATTTCAGCAGTTATTGCAAACTTACCGCTTTCTAAAGCTTCCCTTAATAAGCTCATTGTTTATCCCCCTTCAACCTTTTAAAACTATTTAAGCATTTGCCATAGCTTCTTTTTTCTTTAAACTTAAGCTACGTGGGTTACACGCTTTTGAATAATCTTTTGGTTCTTTTACTTCTAATAGGTTATCAAGCTGATTTATTGCCTTTAATCTATTATATATAAGAACCCAAGCACAATCATTTTCAGGATTTACTTCACATTTTCCATCTCGTGCTCCACCGCAAGCTCCATTTAATAATCCTTTAGCACACATAGTAACCGGGCATATTCCTCCAGTCCATGCAAGTTCACAAGAACCACATGCTTTACATGCTTCCTCAAACTCTCCAACTCTTTTAACTTCGCCTATAAATAAAGTGTCATTTGCTGGATATACTGGTTTATCTTTTATATTTTTAACCACTGTTTGAGTTCCATCTCCGCATGCTAAGGACAATATAGCATCAGCTTCTTTTATCTCAGATTTCAACTCTTTCAAATCTTTCTTTGATTTTAAAAGATTACATGCAGGGTCTAATACTTTGTATCCTAAAACTTCTTTTCCTTCAGCCTCTAACAATTCTTTCATCTTTAAAATTTCTGTTTCTCCACCACTTTTGCAAGTAGATGCGCATAGATTACAACCTACTAAAACTAGTTTTTTAGCATCTTTAACATAACCTAAAATCTCTTCAAATGGCTTATTTTCAGAAATTATCATCTCTATTCCCCCTTGAAAATCCCCATTTATTTTTTATTTTGTAACTTACAAGCTTTAACTATATTAGTAGCTAATATAGAAGTTGTTACAGCTCCTACGCCTCCTGGTACTGGTGTTATCATAGAAACTTTGTCTAATACATCTTCCATATCAACATCTCCACATAAATTACCTTGATCGTCTACATTTACACCTACATCTATTACTATTGCTCCATCTTTTACATAGTCTTTTTTAACCATCTTAGCTCTTCCAACTGCTGCTACTAATATATCAGCTTGAGATGCTATTTCTGGTAAATTTCTAGTTTTAGAGTGGCATATATTAACAGTTGCATTTTCATTTAATAAAAGCATTGATAGTGGCTTTCCAACTACCATAGATCTTCCTAAAACAACAATGTTTGCACCAGTTAAATTTATATCGTAGTGCTTTAATATCTCTATAACTGCCGTTGGTGTACATGGTGGATATCCAGTTTTATCATTTTCTACTATCTTAGCTGTATTTATAGGATTAAAACAATCTATATCTTTTTTAGGACTTATCTCATATTTTATTTCATCTTCACTTAAATGCTTTGGAAGTGGTCTAAATGTTAAAATCCCATTAACTTTATCATCTTCATTTAATTTATGTACAGCCTTTATAAATTCCTCTTGGCTTATATTCTCATCTAACTCTACTACTTCTGTTTCAATTCCTATGTTTTGGCATCTTTTAAGTGCTCCTCTTTCATAGGCTAAATCATCAGGTCTTTCACCTACTCTAACTATTGCTAACTTAGGGTTTATACCCATTTCATTTAAATTTTTAACTTCTTTTTTTAAATCTTCAGTTATCTTATCTGCCACAGGCTTACCTTTTATTATCTGTGATTTTACATTAGTTTCGTTCATATTTTTGTTGCCCCCTATATCTTATTTCATAAAAATTTCAAATTAAAAATACATAAAGTTTATTTGTTTAAAGCTAATTCAACCTTTTTATAAACTTCGTCACAAATTCTAACTCCATCTTCAACAAGCTTATTGACTTCATTTCTAACAGTCTCAACATATTGTCCATCTTTTATAGAATTTATATTTATAAAAACATTTAATTGTCCACTAAGAATTGCAGCTCTTAGACATTGTACACCAACACCAACATCACTTATTGCTAGCCTTGATCCTTTGTCTACCAAATCTTCGTGTAGTTTTATAGCTTCATAACATACCTTTACTATCTTTATTGGTACTTCACATGCTGTCTTAAGGGCACTTTCCATAGTTTCATCTTTTACCTTTTTCTCTTCTTCTGTAGAACTAGGTAACCCGTAAGCTTTTGATAAAGGAAGAAAACACTCTGCATCTTCATCTATCATATCTAGTAATTCTTTTTCTAAAGTTCTAGCTTTTTCTAATATACATTTTACACTTTCTTCATACTCAGCATATTTTTTCTTTCCTATAGTTAAATTGCATACCATACTACCTAATGCAATTCCTATAGATCCAGTTAAAGCTGCTGCTCCACCTCCACCTGGAACTGCTGATTTTGAAGCTAGTACATCTACAAACTCTATACAACTTTTTTGTGCTATCTTCATACTTATCTCCCTATAAAAATTAATTTATTAAAAAATTATACTAGGTAGCTAAATAAGAAATATAGTTTCTGCCGTAGCACTTTAAAGCATATCTTTTCAGTGCTTTATTCGTAGGAATTAACTATATTTCCTACAAGCCCCTTTATAAATTTTAAGCTAATCAAAAATATTTCATATAGTAGGGAAGTAGTAAATATAGTTTTTTTGTATAAAAATCAACTATATTTACTACACCTATCTATCTAGAATAATCCTGATATTACTCCATTTTCATCAACATCTATTCTTTCTGCTGCTGGAACTTTTGGAAGTCCTGGCATCTTCATTATTTCACCAGTAAGAGCAACTATAAATCCAGCACCTGCAGATACTGTTAATTGTCTAACTGTTATTCTAAATCCAGTAGGTCTTCCTAATTTTGTTTGATCATCTGTTAAAGAATATTGAGTTTTAGCCATGCATATTGGTAATTTACTAAAACCTAGCTTTTCTAAATTTGCTATCTCTTTTTCTGCTGCTGGCGCAAAGTCTACTCCATCAGCTCCATATATTTTAGTAGCTATTGCTTCTATTTTTTCTTTTATAGATAAATCATCTTCATAACAGAATTTAAAGTTATTTTCTTCTTCATCTAATAATCTTAAAACTTCTTTAGCTACCTCAATTCCACCTTCTCCACCTTTTGCCCAAACTTCAGAAAGTGCAACATTAACACCTAACTCTTTACACTTATCTTCTACTAATTTAAGCTCTGCTTCAGTATCAAGTGGGAATCTATTTATAGCTACAACTGCAGGAAGACCATAAACTTTTGTTATATTCTCAACATGTTTTAATAAGTTTGGTAAACCTGCTTCTAAAGCTTCTAAGTTTTCTTCATTTAATTTATCTTTTGCTACACCGCCATTGTATTTCAATGCTCTGACTGTAGCAACTATTATAACTGCATCTGGTTTTAAGTCTGCCATTCTACATTTTATATCTAAGAATTTTTCAGCTCCTAAATCAGCTCCAAATCCAGCCTCTGTTACAACATAATCTGCAAAATGCATAGCCATTTTAGTTGCTATTACAGAGTTACATCCATGAGCTATATTTGCAAATGGACCTCCATGCACAAATGAAGGAGTTCCTTCTAATGTTTGAACTAAATTTGGTTTTAATGCATCTTTTAGTAATGCTGCCATTGCACCATTTGCATTTAATTGTCTAGCTGTTACTGGCTCATTATTGTATGTGTATCCAACTATAATATTTCCTAATCTTTCTTTTAAATCTATTATGTCATTTGCTAAACAAAATGCTGCCATTATTTCAGATGCAACAGTTATATCAAATCCATCTTCTCTAGGAACACCATGTGCTTTTCCGCCTAATCCATCAGTTATGTTTCTTAACTGTCTGTCATTCATATCAACACATCTTCTCCAAGTTATTCTTCTTGGATCTATGCCTAGAGCATTTCCTTGATGTATATGGTTATCTAACATAGCTGCTAGTAAATTATTTGCAGCTCCTATAGCGTGGAAATCTCCAGTAAAGTGTAGATTTATATCTTCCATAGGTATAACTTGAGCATACCCACCCCCAGCAGCTCCACCTTTAACTCCAAATACTGGACCTAAAGACGGTTCTCTTAAAGCAACTAAAACATTTTTATCTAATTTAGCAAATGCGTCTGCTACTCCTATAGTAGTTGTAGTTTTTCCTTCTCCAGCTGGAGTAGGGTTTATAGCAGTAGTTAATATTAACTTAGATTTTTTACTTTTACTATCTTTCTTTAATAAGTTATAATCAACCTTTGCTTTGTATTTTCCATAAAGCTCTACTTCATCATCAGTTAAACCTAATTTTTTAGCTATTTCCCTTATATCTTGAGGTTTTGCCTCTTGAGCAATTTCTATATCTGACTTAAATCCCATAACTAAATCTCCTCTCACTTTACTTCATTATATTTATTATACTAATATCTTAAGAATTCGTCATTAATCTATTTTTTATTTTGACGATTTGATCTTTAGTATCTAAGCTAACATCGTATGGAGATTTGCTTGCTCTATCAGAGTCTATAACATCTTGATTGTAGTAAATAAAGCCTAGCAATTCGCCATCCTGTAAATTACTAGTCACAAAGTCTTCATCTGACTTATTTCTAATTTTATTCCCTACTACAAAAACTTTTTTTACACCTATATCGTTACCTAGTTTTTTTACTTTTCTATAAGTTTGTAAACTTCTTTCTCCTGGTTCAACAACAACTATAAAGGCATCCACTCCTTGTGCTGTTCCTCTTCCTAAATGTTCTATGCCAGCTTCCATATCCATTATTACTACATCTTTATTTTGTAGTATCAAATGAGAACATAATCTTTTTAATAAAACATGTTCTGGACATACACATCCCGATCCTCCAGAATCAACAGTTCCTAAAGTAAGTAACCTTACATTGTTGTATTCCTTACAGTATAAGTCTGGAATATCATCTACCTTAGGATTCATTTTAAACATTTTTCCAAAGCTTTGAGCTTCAGCTCCTGTTCTTTCAGAAACTAATTTTTTCATTTCTGAAATAGGAGTTATCGATTCTGAAATTTCAGTTGGAAAACCTAATGCTAAACCTAAGTTTGCATCTGGATCTGCATCAACTGCTACAACTCTATATCCTTCATCAGCAAATGTTCTTGATAACATTGAAGAAAAAGTTGTTTTTCCTACTCCACCTTTACCTGTTATTGCTATTTTCATATCTCTCTCCCTCTGTCATTAGTTTATTTTTTATTTTTTAAGCTTCTGCTGTAACTTTTTTATTATTTTTCTCGTATACTACCTCTTCAAAATGAGGACGTTTAGATTCTATATTGTTTACTATTGCACTTGCTAACTCTTGTGGATTTTCATGTACTGCAAACTTAGCTCCTACATGCTCAGTAATTGTATTAGTTAATTTTTCTACCATATTAGCAGAACCACCAACAGGAGGCATAACACCTAAGAATGTATCTATTCCTGAAGATACAACGTAGCATGCTATTGCAACAGCTTTTTCTGACATCCACTCTGGTGCAACCCCAGCTACTGGAAGATCATTCATATCTAAATCTAAATAGCTAGCACAAGCTGCTACAACTTCTAATATACGACTTATATCTACACATGAACCCATGTGTAGCACTGGTGGTATATCTGCTAATTCACAAACTGTAGCTAATCCTTTACCTGCTAATTTTCTAGCATCTTTGCTTAATAAACCATGTTTAGCTGCTGCTTGAGCTGCACATCCTGTTGCAACTACTATTATGTCATTTTTTATTAATTCCTTCATTACAGTTATGTGACCTTCATCACCTACTGTTTTAGGGTTATTACATCCTACTATACCAACTGCCCCTCTTAAAACTCCAGATTTTAGACAGTCTACTAATGGTTTTATAGTTCCTGGTTCATCTATTTGTGAGTTCACAACTCTATCTAATTGAGATAATATAGCTTCTATACTATATCCAACCGTTGCGAACGATTTCCCCTCTGGTATAAATACTTTTTCTGCTTTTCTATTTTTATAGTTTAATATAGCTTCTTTTACTATACCTTTTGCTGATTCTAATGCTTCTTCTTCGTTGAATTCTATGTGAGTTGCTCCTGTGATTTTTGCTTTTGGTGATGTTGTTATGAATTTAGTGTGATAGCAATCTGATAATGATGCTAGTGCTGGGAATATACATTGAACGTCTACTATAACAGCTTCAACTGCTCCAGTTAAAATTGCCAATTCTTGTTGATGGAAGTTTCCAGCCATCTTAACCCCATGTCTCATAGTAACCTCATTAGCTGTACAGCACATTCCCGCTAAGTTAATACCTTCAGCTCCAACCTCTTTTGCTAAAGCTATCATTTCTGGATCTTCTGCAGCTAATACTACCATCTCTGATAGTGAAGGTTCATGACCATGTAATATTATATTTACTTTATTATTTTCTAATACTCCTAAGTTTGCTTCTGTTTCTCTTGGTATAGGTGTTCCAAATAAGATATCACTAAAACGTGTTCCTATCATAGATCCGCCCCAACCATCTGCTAAAGATGTTCTCATACTCATATGTATTAAACTATCTAGGTCTGATGTACAGCCTATATGAGTAGAGTGCATTATTGTTACAATCTCTCTATCTATAGCTCTTGGTTTAATTTTATATTTTTCCCAAACTTCTTGTCTTTGTTTAGGTGCTCTTTCTAAGAATCTTAATGTTCCATGAGGTTTCCCAAATTCCATTAAAGCTACATCTGCTACCTCATGAGCTATATCATATATATCCCTATCTTCTGTAGCAACTCCCCATTCTGTTGCTAAATCTAATAGTTTTTTTTCATCTCTTATTTTATAATTTCCATCTGGACTAGCAAGTGCCATTGTATGTGCTATATCTCTTGCATGGTCAGAGTGAGCTGCTGCCCCTCCAGCTACCATTCTTGCAAAGTTTCTTCCAACTATAGTATCTGCATCTGCTCCACATATACCTCTTGGTGTTTTGGGAGTTATTCTACATGGTCCCATTGCACATATTCTACAACAATTTCCTTGTAATCCAAATCCACAGGCAGCTTTCATAGCAGCCTTTCTATCAAACGCTGTTTCTACCCCATCTTTTTTAGCCTTCTCCAACATAAGCTGAGTATTCAAATCAATTGACCATATTTTTTCACTCATATATCTATCCCCTTTTTATAAATTTAATTAAGAGAAGTATTTTGTTTTGTATAAGCTACATTCATTGCCGCATTTTATATTTATTAATTACCTAAATTATAGCAATTAAATAGCACACTTTCACTATAATTTAGGTAATTTTTTAACAAAATTTACATATTACTTAGCTTTCATAGCTATTAATGCTCCATATGCTATAGAGTATAACTTTGATTCATGGCTGTCAGCCCTTGAAACGAGTACAATTGGACTTTTAGCCCCCATTATAACTCCTGCAGATTTTGCATTTGAAAAATATGTTAAAGATTTCCCTATTCCATTTCCAACTTCTATCGTAGGTACTAAAATTACATCTACATCTCCTGAAATTTTACTTTTAAAACCTTTTACTTTAGATGCTTCTTGTGATACAGCTAAGTCAAATGCCAAAGGCCCTTCTAATGTAACATTTGATCCAAAGATTCCAGCTTCACTTGCATCTTGTAACTTTTTAGCATCTATAGTTGCCTGCATTTTTTCATTTACTTTTTCTTTAGCCGCTAAAGCTGCAATTTTTATATTATCAATATTAAGCGACTCACAAGCTTTTATTGCATTTAAAACTATTTTTTCTTTTTGCTCATAATTAGGGCTTATGTTCATGCCTCCGTCAGTTAGTATTAATAATTTATGATAATTTGGTACTTCATATATCATTACATGACTTAGTAAACTATCAGTTCTTAATCCATACTCTTTATTTAAAACCTGTTTTAATAGTATAGATGTATCTAATAATCCTTTCATTAAAAAATCTGCTTTTTTACTACTTACTAATTTAACTGCAATTTCTGCACATTCTTCGTAGCTTTGAGCTTCAATCATTTCAGTTTTTTCCAAATTTAAACCTAGATCTTTAGCTATTAACTTTATTTTTTCTAAATTTCCTATTAAAATCGGATCTATTATATTCATATTCATTGCATCTAAAACAGCATGTAAAACTTCTTCATCTTGTGCTGCTGCTACTGCTAATTTAACTTTTTTGTTTACCTTTAATTCCTTTATTATGTCTTCTAAGCTGTTGATCATTGTAACTCCTCCTTATATCTTTACTTTTGCCCTATTCTAAATATGTGTATAAATTTTTAAAGCTACATTTAATCTATTTGACATAGCTTTATTTACTCCTTTTAATAATAAAAAAAACTATAAAGATTTAATCTTTATAGCCTTTTTTATTTATATTATCTAAAGTTATTTAACTCTCTTAAACAAGCAAGTGTAACTTCGTCTTGTGGATCTATTTCATATGCTCTTTCTATATAGTAAGTAGCATTATCTAAATCTCCATCATTTAGATATGCCATACCTAAATTGCAAAGTATTTCTGGATCTTCTTTCTTTAATTTTGCTGCCTTTTCAAAGTATTCTATAGCACCTTTCATATTATAACTAGATGCTTCGCAAAGCCCTAATTCAACTAAAGTATCTACTTGATTTGGTCTTATTATAAGTATTTTTTCAAAATATTTCTTAGCTTGTCCTACATCATTCATATTTCTATAAGCTAACCCTATCATGAATAATAAGTTCCACCAATCACCATGCTCATCAGCTAATGGTAATAATTTTTCTAAGGCTTCTTCATTTTTACCTTGGAATACTAGATTATATCCTTCTTCATACTGAACTTTAAAATCCATTTTCCCTAAAATTTCTTGTATCTCAGCCATAAAGTCTTCAGGTAATCCTAATTTTATAGCTTCTTCCCAAGTAACCTTAGTTTTTATATATTGATTTTGGTTGTAATAATGATAACCTAAATGATAATGAGCAAGTGCAAATGATTCATCTAAATCTCTAACTTTTTCTAAAGCTTCTATTGCATCTAATAAGAATGCTTCCATAGGCTTCTCATCGCCATTTTTTTGATGCTGCTTAGCTAATTCTTGGCATACTATTGCATAATGGTACAGTGAATTAATATCATCTGGATATAATGTCACACTACATTTTAAATATATTAGAGAATCTGTATAATCTCCAACTTCAAAATACTTTCTAGACATATAACCCATATATGCTTTTAAATCTAGGTCTAAATTTTCTTCAATAGCTTTAAGAAATTTTTTATATTCATCATTGTATTTAAAATTTCTATCAATTCCCATGATGTATATCATTGCATCTGCAATAGACATAGAACTTAACCCATCTTGAGCTGTATTAGTTTTTATACCTTTAACTAATACATCATTTTTTATAGGAACATCTAACCCCTCTTTCGGGAATGTGTATCCTTTTAAATTAAAGTCTGCTCCATTTTTAATTTTTAAAAATGCTAATTCTTCAGCTTTTTTTAATATATATTTTTCAACTCTAAACTTCATATTGACCTCCTATATCTCTACTGTGTATGATTTAGATTTCTCAAACACCTTTTTATCATCATAAACAAATAACACTATACTCTCTTTTTTATCTAAGTCAGCCTTTATATTTTCTTTTAGTTTTAATATATCATACTTAAAAGGCTCAAAATGTACATGCTTTATTATTTGCTTAGCAGGAGTATTTTCAAATCTAGGTATATATTTTAATATATTTTCTTCGTTTTGTAAAAATAAATGACATCTATTTTTAAAATCTTCAACTTCTATCTTACTCATAAACCCTGGTACGTTCGATGTTTTTCCTAAAGATATATAGTCATATTTTATAATTTCAGTAAATAGTTCTATATTTTTATTGATTTGTTCAGTGTAAAAATCTAATAGTATTTTGTATAATTGATTTTTACCTTGAGACATATTAAAGTATCCATTTTTATTAAAGTAAGTTGCAAAATCTTCAAAGAACTTAAATGGACTTTCTTTGTAGTAATTATGAATTATATATCTCATCGAAAGAACAAAGTTCTTTGAGTTAAAATATCTTTCCAGTATTTCTTCTATATCTTTTAACTTTAAAATCTCATTATATGTTATATATTTGTTATATAACACTTCATAAGGTGGATAATCTTTATATCTAAATTCATGTTCATCTGCATTGTTTCTTATTCCCGTTCCTTTTATCATCTTTAAGAAACCTAATTGCAGATGCTCTATACCTAAGTTAAAAACATCATTAAATGAGTTTTCAAAACTATTATAATCCTCATACGGTAAGCCAGCTATTAAATCTAAGTGTTGATGTATATTTCTATATGAAGCTATTTTTTGAACTACGTATGAAAGTTTACTGAAGTCATCTCTTCTTCCTACCGCTTCTAATACTTTTTCATTTGTAGTTTGTACTCCAATCTCAAATTGGAATAGCCCTTCTTTACATCCCTTTAAAAACTCTAGCATGTCTTCAGTTAATAAATGAGCTGTAACTTCAAAATGATATGTTGTATAGTCATTATCATTTTCCATTAAAAACTGCATTATTTCCATTGCAAATTTTTTATTTGCATTGAAAGTTCTATCTATAAATTTTATTTGAGATACTCTAGCGTCTATAAGTGCCTTTAAATCGCTTTTTACTCTATCTATACTAAAATATCTAAGCCCTTGTAATGTAGAAGATAAGCAATATTGACAATTAAAAGGACATCCTCTAGATGTTTCATAATACACAATTCTATTTTCATATTCTGCTTTATTTAAATCTACATAAGGACTAGGTATTATGTCTAAGTTTTCTATATCTTTCATAGGCTTGTTTCTTACTATCTCTCCATTATTTCTATAAACAAGACCATCTACATCCTTTATATCAATCTCTCCTTTTATAGATTTTACAAAGTCTCTAAATACAAGCTCTCCTTCTCCATAAAGTATGTAATCTACAAAATCATATTTTTTCATAGACTCTTCGCTATCATAAGTTACTTCAGGTCCACCTAATGCAATTTTAATGTTTTTATTAACCTTTTTTAAGTTATTACATATTTTTACTATATCATTTACATTCCATATATAAGTTGAGAATAATATCACATCATAATTATTAGCATATATATCTTTTAATATGAAATCTAATTCATTATTTATTGTATATTCTCTTATATCTACATCTATATCTTCAATATCTTTAACCATTTGGTTTAAATATCTTATCGCTAAGTTTGTATGTATAAATTTTGAATTTAATGTTGTTAAAAGTATTTTCAACTAAATCACCTCTTTTTTAATTTTATTAGCTATAATTACCTATTTTTTGTTAAAATATTACATGTACTATTTTTTCTAACATTATGTATAAAAAGAAGGTTTTTTTATATTATTGTAGAATTATATCATATTATAAATTTCTTAAATCACTAAATTATATATGAAAGGAAGTATTGTATGAAATTGTTTGACAAAGTATCCATTGATGCACTATCTAAAAGAGATTTATTGCTTGTTATTAAAGCATTAGAATATACTTATGAAAATACCAATTTAGAAGATTTCATCGACCTTAGAAATAGTCTTATAAAAGAACTTTGCTTTTTAACAAATACTGATGAACAAGTTTTTGTTGATTATTTAGAAACTAATGACTAAGCTCTTTTAAATTTAAAATTATAATCACCCGTTTTAGAAACCAATCCTATATTTAAAACATTATTTGAAAAGTTTCTAGATATAACCTTAATATTATTTAATATTGGATCTGATTTTGTATCTCCAATTTCTAAATTTATTAAATATCTCGGGTCAGATTTTATATTATATTCTTTTTTATTTATTTTATATTTTCTAAGTTTAATAATATATTCTGCCATAGAGTTTATAAAATCTATGTTATCTATCTTCTCATTTATATCAAAGCCTAAAATAGATAATATAGATTTTTTTATGCTCTTTATTCCTTGTATTTTAGTATCTCTATCGCTTATATATATATCATGTATTACATTTAGTAAATTATTTATTATATCATTATCTTCATAATCTTTTATCTTTAAATCTATATATCTGTCTATACTTTGAATTACTTGTATTCTCTTCATTTCAAACTTAATAACTTCTGTTTTTTCCATCTCATATGTAAATTCAATTATTGTTGATTTAATTTTTTGCATCAATTCTTCATACTCTATGTCTTTATTTTCTATAATGGAATGAATTAATGTATTGTAAATTAAACTAGAAATTAAAAAATCATTCATATATTCATTTTTCTTATTATACAATACATAATATTTTATAACTTTTACAACTTCTTCTTCACTTTTTTTCATGTTTGTATTGGATATTATAACTGGTAATAAAATGTTTACTATATTTATATCCGATAGCTTTTCACCATAAAATCTATAATAAAGTAATTCATCTCTTAATCTATTTTTATCTATTTTTACATATCTCTGAGCTAAATCATCAATTAAAGACTTAGTATTCAAGATAATCATATTTTTTATATATTTATCCTCAATGCTAAATGCATTTATATATGCTTTTTTTAATAACTCTTCTTTCATAGATACTACCTTCCTAACCCTCAAACTATTTTATAGTTTTATCAATTAATTAACTTGATATACTTTTATAATATAATAGCTTTGATTTTTAAAAAAAATAGGCAGCTATTAGCTGCCGTAAATGTAGGGGGGGAGTAGAATAGTGTTTATATACTCTACTTCCATATATATCTTTTGATTCTAATAAACTCATATTTCAGAGCCATTTCTTAATTTAATTATACAATACCCCAAATTTAGATGTAAAGTATTATTTTTCGACAAACGTGTATTTACTACATTCTTTCAGGCGCACCCATACCTAATATAGAAAGAGCATTTTCTATAGTTTGTTTTGTAGCTGCAACTAATGCTACTCTAGCTTTTTTAACTTCTATATCATCTACTAATATAGGATTATCATGATAGAACTTATTAAATGCTTGTGCTAAGTCTAATACAAATCTTGTTACTATATGTGGTTCATTTTTTCTCATTGCTGCTAATATACTATTGTTAAATGATGCTATTAACTTTAAAACTTCCGAACTGTCAGCATCACTTAATAAACTATAGTCTACATCTGCAGTTACATCCATGTTAGCTTTTCTTAAAACAGAACAGCATCTAGCATGAGTATATTGTACATATGGACCTGTCTCACCTTCGAAACTTAATGTTCTTTCCCATGAGAACGTATAGTCTTTTATTCTACTATTAGATAGTTCTTGGAATACTACAGCTCCAACTCCAACTTGTTTAGCTATTTCATCTACATTTTCAGCATTTGGGTTTTTAGCTAACATAGTTTCCTTTGTTTTCTCTATAGCTTGTCTTAATACAGACTCTAAAAATACTACTCTTCCTTTTCTAGTTGACATTGTACCTTCTTCTAATGCTACCATTCCAAATGGAACGTGAACCATATCTTTAGCCCATTCAAATCCTATTAACTCTAAGACTTTAAATAGTTGTTGGAAGTGTAAACTTTGTTGTGATCCAACTACGTATATACACTTTTCAAAATCATAATTTTCTTTTCTGTAAAGTGCAGCAGCTAAGTCTCTAGTCATGTATAATGTTGACCCATCTTTTTTAGTTATAAGCGCTGGTGTCATATTATATTCTTCTAGATTTACTATGTTTGTTCCCTCAGATTCTTCTAATAATCCTTTATCTTTTATTATATCTATTACTCTATCCATTTTATCTGAATAGAAACTTTCTCCTGCATATGAGTCAAATTCTATATCTAATAAGTCATATACTCTTGAGAATTCTTTTAAACTTTCATCTCTAAACCATTGCCATAAATCTTTAGCTTCTTTATCGTCATTTTCTAATTTCGTAAACCAAGCTCTAGCTTCATCTTCCATTTCTGGATGTTTTTCAGCCTCATCATGGAATTGTATGTACAGTTTTAATAGTTCTGGTATTGGGTTAGATTCAACCGCTTCCTTATTTCCCCATTTTTTGAAAGCTACTATAAGCTTACCAAATTGAGTTCCATAATCTCCAAGGTGATTTACTCTTACTGTGTTGTATCCTTGAGAATCATATATTTTATATAAAGCATTTCCTATAACTGTTGTTCTTATATGTCCTATATGGAAAGGCTTAGCTATATTAGGAGATGAGAAGTCTATAACTACTGTCTTATCTTGTCCTAATTCACTATGTCCATATTTTTTTCCTTGAGTTAATACATCATTTATAACATTTTTAGCTAATTGAGATTTATTAACGAAAAAGTTAACATATCCTCCCGCTGGTTCAACTTTTGATATAGCATCTTTTGCTTCTATACTTTCAGCTAAATCTGAAGCTATCATATTTGGAGCTTTTCTAAATACCTTTGCTAATCTAAAGCATGGAAATGCGTAATCTCCCATCTCACTATTAGGTGGTGTTTCTATTAACCCAACTATTTCTTCTAAAGATAAATCTTCTATTTTTTCTTTTAACGATTTGGCTACTTCTATTTTAAAATCTTGCATATCAGTACTCCTTCCTTATTCTTATAACACTTTATGATAAAACAAATTATACTTTTTTTCAAGTATCTGTCTACTTTTCCAAATCTTTCTCATTGATAATGTGTATTCCTTGATTTTTTAGGATTGCAGCTGTAACACCTGCCCCATTAATTTTTTTTCCTGTAAATGTTCCATCATATATTTTATTACTTCCACAAGACGGACTTCCTTCCTTTAAAATCGCTTCACTACAATTATATAATTGTGCTATCTTTAAAGTTTCTTTAGCACCTTTTATAAAATTTTCTGTTGTATCTATTCCATCTTTATTTTTAACTTTACATTTACCTGATAAAACATCAAATCCATTTCCATTTTCAATTTCACATGGAATTCTTGGTGTACTTAATCCCCCTAATTGTTCAGGGCAAACTAAAACAAATTGTTTGCCCTTTAAATATTTCTTAACTATTTCATGGTTGTTATTATCGCCATCATATTTACAGTTTATTCCTAATAAACACGCTGATACTAATATCATTTTTTATCTCCTTATTTTAAAGTTACTATTGTAACTCCCATTCCACCTTCACCATATTGTCCTGGTCTTTGAGATTTTACATGTTTATGTTTTTTTAACATTTCAGTTATTCCACTTTTTAATACTCCTGTTCCTATACCATGTATAACTGTTACTTTTTCAAGACCTGCTAAACATGCATCATCAAGGTATTTATCTACTTCTTCTCTAGCTTCTTCTAAAGTCATACCTCTTAAATCCACATCATTTTTTACTCTTCCAGATTTAGATTTTATAACATTTCTAGTAGCTTTTGTAACTGTAGATTTCGGATCTTTTTTAGCTTTTTCTAAAGATTTAAACGGTAGGTTCATTTTCATTATTCCAATTTGTACTACAGCTTCCTTTTTATTATTATCTACTGTAACTACAGATCCTTGTTGATTTAAAGTTATTACTTTAACTTCATCTCCAGGATTTAATTCCTTTATTTCCTTTGAAGATGTTTTTGGAACTATCATGCTTTTTACACTTGGCTGTAATGCTCCCATAGAATTTGAAATTTCTTTTCTTAATTCTTCAATTTTTCTATTTTTATCTTTAGACATACTTTCTTGTTCTAATCTTCTAAGTTCTTTTATAACGGCTTCTGTTTCTTCTTTAGCTTGTCTCGTAATTCTAAAGGCTTCTTGTCTAGCTTCTTCTAATAATCTCTCTCTTTGAGCTGCTATTTTATCTAACTTAGATTCATATTCTTCTTTTAGTTCTTGAATTTCTTTTCTTAATCTAGCAGCTTCTTCTCTTTCTTCTACAGCTTCTACTCTTGATTTTTCTAAGCTATGAATTACATCTTCAACAGCTATAGTGTCTGTATCTATAAATTCTTTAGCTCTATTAATTACATAATCACTTAATCCTAATCTTTTAGATATTGCAAATGCATTAGATTTTCCTGGAACTCCAATAAATAATCTATATGTTGGTCTTAAGTTTTCTAAATCAAATTCTACTGCTGCATTTTCTACTCCATCTTTAGTAAGTGCATAGTGCTTTATCTCACTATAGTGAGTAGTAGCTATACATTTAGCTCCTGCCATATTTACATCTTCAAGTATAGCTATAGCAAGTCCAGCTCCTTCAACAGGGTCTGTTCCAGCTCCTAACTCATCAAATATTACCAATGAGTTTTCAGTTACTTCATTTAATATAGATACTATATTAGTCATATGAGATGAAAATGTAGATAAACTTTGTTCTATACTTTGCTCATCTCCTATATCTGCAAATACATTGTCATAAACGCACATACTCGTTCCATAGTCTGCAGGTATGTGTAACCCACTTTGTACCATAAGTGCAAATAGTCCTACAGTTTTAATCGTAACAGTTTTACCTCCTGTGTTAGGTCCTGTTATAACTAATGTATGGAACTCCTCACCTAGTCTTATGTCGTTTCCTACCACGCTTTTTCTATCTAATAAAGGATGTCTTCCATTTTTTATATTTATATAATTTTCTTTATTTAGCTTTGGTTCTATACCTTTTAATGCTAATGATAATTTACCTTTTGCAAATGCGAAATCTATCTTTCCTAGAATTTCTTGATTACTTAATATATCATCACTTATATCTCCAACCATAGCTGATAATTCACTTAGTATTCTTTCTATTTCTTCTTTTTCTTTTAATCTAAATTGTCTAAGTTCATTGTTCATTTCAACTATGCTCATAGGTTCTATAAATAAGGTTGCTCCTGACGATGATTGATCGTGAACTATACCTGATACTTGACTTCTATATTCAGCTTTTACAGGTACTACAAATCTATCTCCTCTTATTGATATGATTGCATCTTGTAAATACTTTTGATAAGTTGATGAACTGATTATTCCATTTAGTTTAGAACGTATAGATTGATTCTTTTGTATTATTTTTCTTCTTAAAGATCTTAACTCGCTCGAAGCACTATCTGAAATTTCTACTTCACTAACTATAGCATTGTATATTTTTTCTTCTACTTCCCTATAAGTATATAGCCCACTTGATAATGCTTGTATTATTGGGTAGTTGAAATCTTCTTCTTCACTTGAAGATAAATTGTTGTTTAAAAGTCTCGCTACCCTCAAAGTATCTGCTATCATTAATAAACTTCCAGGATCTATAGACGCTCCAACTTTTGCTCTTTTAACTTTATCTTCTACATCATGTAGACCTTGTAGGTTTATTCCACCTTTTTTTATAAGTATCGATTGAGCTTCGCTAGTTTCTTCTAGCATATATTTGACTTCTTCATAGTCTGAACTAGGTACTAATTCATTGATGTATTTTAACCCTAAAGAAGACGAAGCTTTTTCTTTTAATAATGATGTTATCTTATCAAACTCTAAAATTTTCAACGATTTTTTATTCATGCTTCCTCCTAAAGAAATTTTTATGTAAATTTTAAGTGTATTTTATGTAATTTTGTACTATACTATTTATATATTATACATAATCAAATCTATTTTGTGATATATATAATTTAATTTAATTTTTAGCAAGGAGATGTTTTTTATGAACAGTGTTTTAAAAGATTTACAACCTAGTTTAGTTTTTAAGTATTTTGAAGAGATATCTCAAATACCAAGAGGATCAAAAAATGAAAAAGCTATAAGTGACTACTTACGTAATTTTGGTGAAAGCTTAGGGTTAGAAACTATTCAAGATGAGAGTCTAAATATAATAATAAGAAAGCCAGCAACTCCTGGATATGAAAATGCGCCTGGCGTAGTACTTCAAGGTCATATGGATATGGTTTGTGAGAAGAATAAAAGTACTAATCACGATTTTATGAAAGACCCAATCAAATTAAGAATAGATGGAGATTATATATATGCAACTGATACAACTTTAGGTGCTGATAACGGTATAGCTGTTGCTATGGGACTTGCTATACTTGCTTCTAATGATATAGCTCACCCAGCTTTAGAGGTTCTTGTAACTGTTGATGAAGAAGCTGGTATGACTGGTGCAATGGCACTTGATGGTGGTTTAGTAAAAGGAAAATACATATTAAACTTAGACTCAGAAGAAGAGGGTCATCTATTAGTAAGTTGTGCAGGTGGAGTAACTGCTTTATCAACTTTACCAGTAGAATTTGTTAATGCTGATGCTGCTAAGACTGCTTACTTATTAGAAGTAAAAGGTTTACTTGGTGGACACTCAGGTATGGATATAATAAAACAAAGAGGAAATGCTAATAAATTATTAGGAAGACTTTTAAACTTATTAGATGTTGACTTTGATTTAGCTAAAGTTGAAGGTGGTTCTAAAAACAATGCTATACCACGTGAAGCTGATTGTGTAATAATGATAAACAATGATCAAAAAGATAAATTTAAAGCTTGTGTAGATGCAATAACAGCTACATTTAAGCATGAATTAAGCACTTCTGATCCAGGTCTTGAAATAGTATGTTCTGAAACTACTATGCCTGCATCAGTACTTAACGCAGATTCTAAAGATAAAGTTGTTAAGATGCTTAACTTAATACCAAACGCTATCCAAACTATGAGTATGGATATAGAAAACCTAGTTGAAAGTTCTACAAACTTAGGTGTTGTTAGAACTACAGACTCTACAGTTACTTTCGAATGTGCTGTTAGAAGTTCTGTTAAGTCTCTTAAAGAAGATATAACAGCTAGAATGAATCTTTTAATATCTGAACTTGGTGGAAGTATGGAATTAATAAGTGACTATCCAGCTTGGGAATATGCTAAAGGTTCTGAATTAGAAAAAATATGTGTTGAAGCATTTAAAAATCTTACAGGTAAAGATCCTATAATAATGGCTTTACATGCTGGTTTAGAGTGTGGTTTATTACTTGATAAGATACCTCATGCTGAAGCTATATCATTTGGACCTAATATGCACGATGTTCATACTCCAAATGAGCACTTAAGCATATCTTCAACTGAAAATACATGGAACTACTTAGTAGCAATATTAAAATCTATGAAGTAGTAAAATAAAAAACTCCTCTAAATTAGAGGAGTTTTTTTATTTCAATTTATCTATTGGCTTTTCAGCCACAATTATTATTTGTAATGCAGTTGTAAGTAATGAAGTTTTCTTTCTATACGCCATATATTTACTTTCCCATATATCACAATACTTTTCTTTAAATTTTTTCAATCCTTTAAATGAATAGAAGTTTTGTCCATGAGAATATATTTGTGCAGCTATTTTTTCTGATAAAAATGAGTATTTTGATCTACCTACGTTAGATAAAGGAGCCATTCCCATATTAAATCTTTCATAACCTTGCTCTTTTCCCCATTTAAATAAGTTTACAAATATGAAATCCATTATTCCATTGCATGTATCATGTGAGAAACGCATTAAATCTATTGATAATGTTTTATTGTTATCATACATAGGCATTAAATTGCTGAAGCCTTTTATTTCATATTCACTATTTCTAACTATAGCTATAGGTTGCTTATTTAAATAATCCTTATCAAAGAACCCTATATAGAATCCCTTCTCTTGTCTTCCTCCTAACCATTCATCTGAAACTTCTTTTAATTGATCAAACATTTCATCTGAAAATGGTGGATGTATAATCTCAAATGTATAAGCTTCTTTTTCTACTCTAGAAAGTGCATTTCTTACACTTTTCATTTTTCTACCTTCTAGTGTAAAGTTTTTTAAGTCTACCAATCCATCCTCACCTAGTTTCATAAACTCATAGCCAGTTTCATGTAGGTCAGGCATCATAGTTTTATCTATAGCACAGAATACTGGTGAGTATCCATATAAATCAGCTAGATTGTAAAATTTTTCAATAGTATCAAGTACTTTTTCTTTGTTTCCTACTGGATTCCCAAGTATTACTATTTTATCAGCTGATATTTGATATTGAAGTAAAACATCTTTAGTTTCATTTATATATACAAATTTATCTTTTAAATAAATATAGTGTATTAATGGAGATCCTGAAAACTTCTCAATTATATTTTTAACATCGTCTTCACATTCATCTATATGTCTGCGAGGAAAATCATTATCTTTATTTATTTTGTAAATCATCCATAATAAAAATATAGCAATTATAAGTCCACTTATACTTAATCCTAGTAAAGATAATCCATAATGTTTTATAGATTGTATCTTATAGTTTGCAATAGGTAATTTACCTATTTTACCATTTAAGTTTGCATAAACTGTGTAAATGTATAAACCTTGGAAAGATAATAGCAAGATTATATCTTGTATAAATACTCCCCATCTCATTACGAAGCTTTCTCTATAAAATTGTTTTTTACCAACCCATAATAAGATTGCAACTATTGCTAGGTAAGCACTTCTATAATACCACGGATCCCTTATAAGAGTAATTACAACTGCTCCAATTATTAATGTTAGTGTTAGTTTATAAATTCCTTTTGATTTATAAATCATTACTCTAGACATTGCAATTAATAAGAATCCTATAACTATAGATATTCTTTGTGGTATATGAACTATCGAAAAACTAGATACTTTATTTAATATAAAAAATTTCCGAGCTAAATCAGGAGTTGCTTCAGTTATTAGCAAACTAACACCTGATAATAATACAAGCAATACTAGCCCTATATGTGCAATTTTTGATAAAGTTGTCATTATTATATCTTTTACATCATCATTTAAGTTTGCAAAGTAGTCTTGAGCATATAATAAAAGTCCTATAAGTAAAGGAATTATATAATATGAAACACGATATAAAAACATTGCTAATAATACCTTTTCTGATGGTACATTTAAAGTTTCTAGACCAAGTATCATCGTTATATCAAATGATCCTATTCCACCTGGAGCCATACTTACAATTGCTGCAACAATTGCAACTACAAATATTGGCAAGAATTTTGCAGCAGGAACTGGTTCTCCTAGAATTCTTATAGTGCTGTATATTAAGAATATCGTAGTAACCCACTCTAAAGCAGATATAATCATTATAATAACAGCATCTTTTATATCTGTTTTTTGATCTGCTGTTGATTTTAAAAATTTAAATACTAAATATATTGATAATATAGGAAAGTAAGTACTTATTAATACTGTCATTATACTTACAAATTGATTTAGTTTTATTTCTCCAAAATTTGTTATTACATAAACAAAGCAAACCATAGAAAATCCAGTAAGATTTAAAGCAACTATTTTGGATATTTCTTTTACTAATAGCTTTGTATCTTTAACATGATCTTTATAGAAATTAGTTTTTAGCGCTATTGCTGTACTTCCTCCAAATCCAGCTATACTAGCAATAGAACTTGCTATCCATGAATACTTATATAGTTTAAGGTTGTTTAATTTTATTCCAACTCTTTTTTTAAGTATAAAATCATATAAACTTAATGGTAAATACGATATTATTCCTAATAAAACTATTATTAGCATGTTTGACACTGTTAACTTATCTGCATACCTTTTAAATACATCCATATTAAAGGATTCAAATACATTTTTAAATTCTTTAATTACTACAATGAAAATTGCCAATGCAAAAATTATTTTTAGCCATTTAAACAATTTGTGCTTGTTCATTTATCAAATCCCTCCCTTAGTTTCTATATCAACAGTAATAAACTTGTACATATTTATATATTTTTTTACAAAATTCACACAAGCAATACACTATATTATAACTTATCTTACTAGTTGTATAAATTAAATTTATAAAATACACTTACACAATTGTAAATTATACCCTAATTTACATAATTTAACAAAAAACTCTTCAAATTTCAATATTTGTGTACATTTTGTGACTTCGTTTTATATATTTTCACACAAAAACTTTCTTATGTGATTAGTTGCATAAAAAAGGATAATATGTAATATTAGTATACATATTATCCTTTTTTATTATTCAACACCTTTATAGTAATGACCGGATGTTAATCCAGTATTTTCAAACTCTTTATATAATTTTTTAGATTTCATACCTATATTAAAATCATTTTCTATACACTCTTCAAAAGCTTCAATTATAGACTTTATTTCTTCATTAGATTCAAATGTTAAATCTATTCTAAATACATTTATTCCAGCTTTATTTAATTCACTTAAATCTTCTAATACACATAGTGGTTTAGAATTGTATATACTAGTTCTACAGAAAATATCTTGAGATAATCTATAAGTCCCATCTTTAGCATCTTTTAGTGCATATAAACTCTTGTTGCAAATAGAACTTCTTTTATCTTTTTTACAGTTTCTAACTAAAACTCCCATTGGACAGTATTCACTAATCATAAGAGGTGTATATCCATAAACTATGCTTTCTATTTCACTATCAGTGTACTTTAACATATCTTTTATCTCTGTTAAATTTAACTCTTGAGATAAACAAATCGTATTTGCTCCTTCTGATTTATAGTGATTTATAGTTTCACTATTAAAAGAATTTAAGTAGCTATCTATATATATATCTTTTCCCTTATATAAATTTACACAACCTAAATTTCCAGCTTGTACAGGCACTTTTTCAACCTTATTTAAAATAGCATAATCTTTATTTCTAAGAATTCTAGGAGGAGAGTAGATAAGCTTTATATTATTGTAACAAACTTCTTTAGCTTCTTCTAATGTGTTTATGTCTTCATAATATACTGCATCTATATCATATAATAATACAGTTTTTAATTGTTCTATATTCTTAACTTTAACTCTTAGTTTTATATCTTTATCCTCTTTTATAACTTTTGGTGAGTACTTTATAAAAGAATCTTTGAAGTTTCTATTTTTTATAATGACTCTTTCATTGCTTAATTTATCTATAGCATCTCTTCTAAGTTGATTTAGTATACTTATTGGTAAACTTATGTCTTCATCTATATCAACATCTATATTTCTCAATACATATGCGGTATTTCCTAGTTTCTTTATTTGAGATACTATTTTTTCCTCACCTAGAGCAACCTTCATGGCTTTCTCTACAAGCTTTTCATTTGTAACAGTTATCTCATTTTCATATCCATCTTTTAGTCTAAGTTTTGGAGTTTGTCCAAGCTTTAATTCAATAGTCGCATCTATAGGAATTTTTATATTTTCAACATCTTCTTCAAATGATTTCTTAATAGTATTTAATAAATCACTATCTGATGTTTTATATACTATTTGTCCTTTTTTAGCTTCTCCTATAAAATCTAATTCTATAAGTTCTCCAGCTTCTCCTATATCACTTATTGTATTATTTTGCTTAATAATTCTTCCTATAGTTCCTCCACCTAAATTAATTCCATCACCTTTTTTAAGTGTATTCTCTAATTTAATTTTTAAGCGTTTAGCTTTTTTATTGTAATCAATTACTTTTCCAATATAAAGTCCTACATTATTAGGTCGGTTCGAGTTCATGACATCTTCTCCAACCTCTCCTAGTAAATATCCTTTTGTAAACTTTCTATTAAATATAGTATATAAATTATTCATAGTTTCATTTGATACATTTACTTTATTTTTTTCTATATATGTATCTATAGTTTCTCTATAACTACTTATTACAGTTGCTACATATTCTGGACGTTTCATTCTTCCTTCGATTTTTAAAGAGTGCACTCCAGCTTCTATAACTCTATCTATTTCTTCTATTGTATTTAAATCTCTAGGACTTAATAAATACTCACCTTCTGTATCTATAACTTTGCCTGAATTTATATCTATTAACTCATATTTTTGTCTACATGGTTGAGCGCATCTTCCTCTGTTTCCAGATCTATTTCCTATCATACTACTCATTAAACACTGGCCTGAGTAGCATACACATAATGCTCCATGTACAAATATTTCAATATCAACATCAGTATTTTTACATATATACTCAATTTCGTCTATATTAAGTTCTCTAGCTAAAACAACTCTATCAAACCCAAGGTTTTGTAAATACAAAGTATCTTCTAAAGAATGTGCTACCATTTGTGTACTTGCATGTAATTCAAAATCTGGAAGTAAACTTTTTATTAGTTTAGCCATTCCTATATCTTGAAGTATAACTGCATCAACATCTATATCATATAAATATTTTATATAATTAAGAAAATCATCTATTTCATATTGTTTTATAAGTGTATTTGCCGTTACAAATACTTTTACATTTCTTATATGCGCATACTTTACAGCTTCTTTTAATTCTTCTCTATCAAAGTTATTTGCTGAGGCTCTAGCACTAAATTCTTTTCCACCTAAATAAACTGCATTTGCTCCATTTTGCACAGCTGCTTTTAACGCATCAAAACTACCTACAGGTGCTAGTAATTCTGTATTCATAACTACCTCCTTATTGTCATTAAAAACTAAAACCTTCAGGTTATTTTTCCTGAAGGTTTCTAAAAGTATTCTATTATTTTAAAAGTTTTCCAGATGCTTTTATATAATTTAGCTCTTGTTCTAACTCTATGTTTTTCAACTGTAAATCATATAATTTGTTTTGGAAATCTGAAGCTAACTTTTCAGCTATTTCAGTTTTCTCATTAGCTTCATCTAAATTCTTTTTAAGTTCTTCAATTTCTTCTTTAAGAGGATTCATTCCCTCTAAGTCATTAGCTTTATTTTTTAGTTCTTCATTTAGAGAATCTATTTCATCTTGTTTTTTACCAAGCTCTTCAACTTTATTATCAAGTTCTAACTTTATTTTTTTCATCTCTAGTTGAACTTCTTGGTTAGGTTTTTCTGCTTTTTTAACTAATTCTTTATTCTCTTTAGTTAGCTTATCATTTTCTTCTGAACATTCAAATAGCAAATCAGTAATAGTTAATGCTGATAATATAGCCACTTGAGATGTACTAAGAATTGAATTAGCTTCTGCTATTCTACTCATTTCCTCATCAACATAATGAGCTATTTTTATCATATAATCTTTAGATTTTTCAGATACCATAGGATATTCAGATCCATGTATCTTTACTGTAACTTTGTTCATCCTAACCCCCCCTACATTTGTTTCTCAATTAATTTGATCTTAAATTCGCATTTAGTTTTTCACTTAGCTCACTTACTATATTATCATGAACTTTTGCTACGTCTTCATCAGTTAAAGTCTTATCTTTACTTCTGTAAGTTATTGAGTATGCTATAGATTTATGCCCTTCTTCTATTTGAGCTCCCTTGTAAACATCAAATAATTGATAGCTTTCTAATATATCTGATCCATTAGCTTTTATTATATCTTCTATTTGTTTTACAAACACTTCATCCTTAACTAATAAAGCTATATCTCTAGTAGTTGCTGGATATTTAGGTAATGGATTATAAACTTTAGAATTATTTAAGTTCTCAAATACTAAGTCAATATCTATCTCTGCAACATATACTCTTTGATTTAAATCATAGTTTTCTAGTACATCTGGATGTAGCTCTCCGAATGTCCCTATACATATATTATTATACACTAATTTAGCACATCTTCCAGGGTGGAATGTTAAATTTTTAGTTTCTGGTTCAACTTCGTATCCATCAAATCCAACATTTGTTAATATAGTTTCTACTGCACCTTTTATAGAAAAGAAATCTACTTCTTTTCCGTACATTCCTATAGATAATTTCTTCGTTTCTACAGGTAATCCTTCTTGTGGTCTAAATGTATTTCCACATTCAAAAGCATAAACTTCTTCAACTTTATGAGATAAGTTTGTTGATATTACATCTAGCATATTAGGTATTAAAGTAGTTCTCATAACAGAAGTTTCTTCACCTAAAGGATTTATTATTTTAACAAATTCTCTTCTCTCATCATCTTCAGCTAAGTTTAGCTTATCTACTCCTCTTGGACTTACAAATGAATATGTTAAAATTTCATTTAATCCAACAGCTATAGAATTAGATTTTACATTATCCATAAATTTTTGTTTATTTGTTTTTACTCCTGCTGTAGCATTACCTTCTAAAGTTGCAGATGGTATGTTTTCATATCCATAAATTCTTGCAACCTCTTCTAATATATCCGCATCTTCACATATATCTAATCTAAAACTTGGTACTTCTAATTCCAACTTATCAGATGAAATTAAATTACACTTAAACTCTAAACTTTCAAGTATATTTATAAATTGATCCATAGGCACATTAACACCTAATAGTTTATTTATTCTCTCTGGGTTAGCAGTTATTTTTTGTACTTCTTCCTTTTCAGGATAATAATCAAGCATACCATTAAGAACTGTACCACAACCTAATTCTTCTATTAATTGACAAGCTCTATTTACAGCAGCTTCTGTTAGATTTACATCTATTCCTTTTTCAAATCTTGATGAAGCTTCTGTTCTTAATCCTAATTTTTTAGATGTTGCTCTTATATTTTCCTTTGCAAAACTTGCTCCTTCAAGGAATATAGATGTAGTGTTATCTTTTACTTCAGAGTTTTCTCCTCCCATGATACCAGCTAAATCTAAAGTCTTGTCTTGATTTCCTATAACTAACATATCTGATGTTAATGTTCTTTGGGCACCATCTAGTGTAGTAAATTTCTCACCTTCTTGTGCAAGTTTTACTATCATCTTATCATATTTTATATCTTCTAAGTCAAATGCATGAAGTGGTTGCCCAAGTTCTAACATAACATAGTTAGTTATATCTACTATATTATTTATAGGTCTCATACCTGCTTCTATAAGTCTTCTTTGCATCCAATATGGAGAAGGTCCTACTTTAACATCTTTAATAACCTTACCACAGTATCTTTTGCATAATTCTGTTTGAACATCTATTTCAAACTTCATATCTTCATTAGATCCATTTACAGTTATTTGTGGGTATTTTAATTCTTTCCCTAAAGTTACTGCAGCTTCTCTAGCTATTCCTATTATTGATCTACAATCAGGTCTATTTGATGTTATTTCAAATTCTATTAAAGCATCATTTATTCCTAATGCTTCTCTTACGTCCATACCTAGTTCAAATGAATCTTGGTGGTCTAATATATATATTCCATCTTTTTTATGTTCTTCTACATATTGAGAAGGTATAGTTAATTCTTCTGCTCCACAGAACATTCCCTCTGAAAGAACTCCTCTTAATTTACCTTTTTTTATTTTAAAATCACCTGGTAGAACAGCTCCTATTCTTGCAACTGGAACATAATCTCCAACATTTATATTTGTAGCATTAGTTACTATTTGAAGTATTTGACCATCAGCCACTTCAACTTTTGTAACCTTTAATCTATCTGCATCTGGATGTTGTTCTATTTCAAGTATTTTACATACTTCAACTCCATTAGTTTCTTTTCCGAAGAACTCTACTTTTTCAACCTTTGAACCTGTCATAGTCATCATATCAGCGAATTCTTGAGTTTCTCTATCTATATCAACGTAGTCTCTAAGCCATTTTAAAGGTACTAACATATCAAATCCTCCTAATTAAAATTGATTTAAAAATCTCATATCATTTTCGAATAATAGTCTTATGTCATCTATTTCATACTTAAGCATTGTTATTCTATCAAGACCCATACCAAAAGCAAATCCACTATAAACTTCAGGGTCTATTCCACAGTTTCTTAATACATTTGGATGTACCATACCAGCTCCTAATATTTCTATCCAACCTTCACCTTTACACATCTGACATCCTGCACCTTGACACTTAAAGCAAGTAACATCTACTTCTGCACTTGGCTCTGTGAATGGGAAGTTGTGTGGTCTAAATTTAGTTTTAGTATGTTCTCCAAATAACTTCTTAACAAACATATCTAATGTTCCTTTTAATTGAGCCATTGTAACATCTTTTCCGACTACAAGCCCTTCTATTTGATGGAACATTGGCGAATGTGTTGCATCTGGAGCATCAAATCTAAAACATCTACCTGGAGATATTATTTTTATTGGTAACTCTTCATTTTTCATTGTTCTAACTTGAACTGGAGATGTTTGAGTTCTAAGTAATAATTCATCATTTATATAGAATGTATCACTCATATCTCTAGATGGATGGTCTTTTGGTGCATTTAATGCATCAAAGTTATTTTCAACTGTTTCAACTTCTGGTCCTTCTGCTATCGAGAATCCCATCCCTATAAATATTTCATTTACTTCATCTATAATTTGAGATATAGGATGTTTTTTACCTACTTTAAATTCTTTAGCTGGCATAGTTACATCTAAAACTTCTTCAGCTAATTTTATTTGCTTTTCAATATTTTTTAATTCATCTTTTTTAGTACTTATAGCAGTATCTATCGCTTCTCTAACTTCGTTAGCAACCTTTCCTATTACAGGTCTTTCTTCAGCTGATAATTTACCCATTTCTTTTAATATAGATGTTATTTCACCTTTTTTTCCTAAGTACTTAACTCTTAAAGACTCTACTTGCTCTATATCTTGCATGTCTTTTATTTCACTTAATGCTGCTTGTTGTAAATTAAGTAGTTTTTCTTGCACTATATTCACCCTTTCACTTTAATTTTTATACATCAAAAAAAGCCCTTCATCCCTATCTAGGGACGAAAGGCTATTGTTTCGCGGTACCACCCTAGTAGCTTGATTTATTAAAAATAATTCAAACCACTCGAAAAACGTAACGTGTTTTTAACGTCATAGCCTACTTAAATTTCAGCCATGATACTCCAGAGGGAACTTCTTTTAATAACTTAGAAAGTACTTTCAGCCTAGGTACTTATCTCTGCGCTAAGGACTATTAAAATACTTTTCTCTTTCATAGTATTTTAAATATTAAACTTTGATTGTAAATTATATCATATATAGTGTGAATTTTCAATACAACTCTATTATATCATATATTTTTTGATTTCATACATAAGTATAGCTGAGCTTATAGCTGCATTTAAAGATTCAGCTTTTCCGTATATAGGTATTTTAACTAGTATATCTGATTTTTCTATAAGTTCATCATTAACACCATTAGCTTCATTACCTATAACAAGAGCTGTTTTATAGTTATATTCTACTCCATCATAAAAGTTATTTGTATTTAAATAACTTGATACAATATCAAATTTCCTATCTTTTAGTTCTTTTAATGCTTCCTCTTGAGTCATATTTATTATTTTCATATCAAATATTGACCCCATTGTAGATCTCGTAACTTTACTATTATATATATCTACACAACCTTTTAAGTTTATTATAGCATCTACACCTGCTGCATCTGCTGTTCTTATTATAGTCCCCATATTCCCTGGGTCTTGTATTCTATCTAAAATTAATACAAATCTGCAATTTTCATCTAAAATATCTTGAATATTATTTTTTTGTATACCAACAACTCCAACTATACCTTGAGTGCTTTCTGTATCTATAAACTCATTAAATATCTTATTTGTAGTTTTGTATACTTTTATATTTTTACTTTCTAAAACTTTTAAGAATTCAACATGTTCTTCTTTAGTCTCAAAATTTTCATTTATAAATACATATTGTAAATCTGCATTACAATCTATAGCTTGAGTTAAAATTCTAAATCCTTCTATTAAAAATTTAGACTCTTTTAATCTATTTTTGCTTTTTAAAAGAGATTTAGTTAATTTAACTTTTTCATTATCCTTACTACTTATCGATACTATCATTTTTTATTTTCTCCTAAATGAAAAGTCACTATCTGCTGTTATTGTACTTATTTTGCTGTTTTGACCTATAACAACTAATATACTTCCTGCATTTAATTTTTCTTCTGGAGATGGTGTAACATTTATAGTTTTATCACACTTTATAGCTAATACTGTTATTTCATATTTAGCTCTTAAATCTAATTCTATTAATGTCTTACCTTCCCATTCTCTAGGTGTAACAATTTCAACTATAGAATAGTCTGGATCTAACTCTATATGGTCTAATATATTATTTGAAACTAAATTGTGTGCTACTCTAACTCCCATATCTCTTTCAGGGAATACAACTCTATCAGCACCTATTTTATATAAAACTTTAGCTTGTAGTTCATCTTTTGCTTTACATACTATTTGCTCTACACCCATTTCCTTAGCTATTAACGTAGCCATTATAGAAGCTCTTATATCTGAACCTATCGCAATTATTGCTACATCAAAATTCCCCATACCTAAAGCTCTTAGTGCTTGTTCATCCGTAACATCTACAATCGCTGCATGTGTAACTTTTTCAGATATAGCTTGTACTGCATCATCACTTTTATCTATTGCCATTACTTGATGTCCTAGTAAATGCATTGTAGTTGCTACTGACGATCCAAATCTTCCACAACCTATAACTATATATTGTTTCATACCTGTTCTCTCCTAACTTTCTATCCTACTATAATTTTGCCTTCAGGGAATCTTATAACTTGTTTTTTAACAGAATTTTTAGCTACTAAAGCTATAAATATAGTTAAAAATCCTACTCTTCCCATAAACATATACATCATTATTACTATTTTACCAAATACATTTAAATTAGGACTTCCACCTATACTCGAACCTACTGTCGCAAATGCAGATGCAACCTCAAATGCAGATTCTATTAAATCAAATGATTCTTGTGTTAAATTTATAATCAAAATACCTACAAATACAACTAATATTCCTATAAAAAATATTGCTATAGACTTTCTTACTGCATTAATTCCGACTCTTCTTTCAAATACTTCTATATCTTCTCTTTCAAATATAAAGCTTCTTACAGCAAGTACTATAGTTGCAATAGTTGTAGTTTTCACACCTCCACCTGTAGAACAAGGTGATGCTCCTATAAACATTAAAATAATCATTATAAATAAACTGCCTTGATGCATAGATGCCAAGTCTATAGTATTAAATCCAGCAGTTCTCGGTGTAATTGATTGGAATAATGATCCTAATAATTTACCTTTTAATGAAAGATCTCCTAGTGTTTTAGGATTTGAATATTCTATAAATAATATAAATACCATACCAGTAATTATTAATGTTGCCGTTGTTATTAATACTACTTTTGAATGTATATTTAATTTAGATGGTTTTTTATTTTTTACTACATCTAAAATTACCGGGAACCCTATACCTCCAAGCACTATAAGCGCTGAGATAGTAAGACTTACCGTTATATTATTTACATATTTTGTAATTGAAGTAAATGGTCCGCTTATATTTCCCATAAGATCAAATCCAGCATTACAGAATGCTGAAATAGCATGGAAAATACTAAACCATATACCTTTAACTAAACCAAATTCCGGTATAAATACTGTTGATAATATTAACGCTCCAAATCCTTCTATAACAAAAGTCATCAATAATACATATCTAGTTAGTTTAACTAATCCAGATAGGTCAATTTGATTTAATGCCTCTTGTATAAGAAGTCTTTCTTTCAGATTTATCCTTTTTTTAGTTATCAATGCAAATAAAGTTGTTATTGTCATAAATCCTAAACCACCGACTTGAATTAATGCAATTATTACAATTTGTCCAAATAAGTTCCAATGTGTAGCTGTATCTACTACTACTAAACCTGTTACACAGACCGCAGACGTAGACGTAAATAAAGCATCTACAAATGGAGTAGATTCTCCCGTGTTTGTAGCAATAGGAAGTGTAAGTAGTATCGCTCCTATTAATATAACAGTAGCAAAACCAATTACCATTATTTGAGGTGGATTTAATTTATTAATCGGCTTTTTAATCTTTAAAATAAACTCTTTCACCTACTTTATCTCCTCCTGTATATATTATAATTAAATCTTCATTTTGTATAACTATATTATTGTGCTTATAACAATAATAAAATACATTATATACTTAGTTTTTAAATATATCTATACCTAAATGGAAATTTGTAATTTTAAAAATATTTATTATATCTTTACATAAATTTAACATATATAATTTTTTTAATTTGATAAAAATTTCACCTTGTTTTATATGCAAGTTCAATTAATTTTTCAGCAATTTTTTGTTTAATCTAATGTTTAAACGCATAAAAAAAACTCTGAGATTTAACCCAGAGTTTTATATAATTAAGCTAATTTTGATTTAGCAACTTCTACTAATTTAGCGAATCCTTGAGGATCGTTTATAGCCATTTCAGATAACATTTTTCTGTTAACTTCAACACCTGCTAATTTTAATCCGTTCATAAATCTTGAATAAGACATTCCGTTAGCTCTAGTACCTGCATTTATTCTTTGTATCCAAAGTTTTCTGAAATCTCTCTTCTTTAATTTTCTACCAACATAAGCATGCTTTAATGCTTTCATTACAAACTCGTTAGCTGGTCTGTATAATTTACTTCTTGATCCTCTGTAACCTTTTGCAAGTTTTAATACTTTCTTATGCTTCTTACGAGCGTTCATAGCTTTTTTAACTCTTGCCATCGTCGTAACCTCCTTCGTTTCTCTGTTCTAAATAATTTTTATCTATTTGTATTCGATCTTATAAGTATGGTAATAATTGTGCTATTCTTCTAGCATCACCTTCACTAACTACTCCAGACTTTCTTAATTGCATTTTAGTCTTAGCATCTTTCTTAGTTAGTATATGTCTTCTGAAAGCTTTACCTCTCTTTAATTTTCCACTAGCAGTTTTTTTGAATCTCTTAGCTGCTCCTCTATGAGTTTTCATTTTAGGCATATTAATATCCTCCTCTCAAATGTATATCTATTTTTTTGGATCTATCATTACAACCATGTTATTACCCTCAAATGCAGGGGCTTTTGTTGGTTCTCCAAACTCTTTTACTAGGTCTATAAACTTAAGCATTACTTTTTTTCCTAAATCCTTATGCCCTAGTTCTCTACCTCTAAATCTAAGTTCAACCTTAACTTTATCACCTTTTTGAAGAAACTTAATAGCATTATTTGCTTTTGTATTTATGTCGTTTTCTTCTATACCTGGTCTTAACCTAACTTCTTTTACAGTTACGACCTTTTGCTTTTTCTTAGATTCTTTTTCTTTTCTAGATTGTTCATATTTATGTTTACCATAATCCATTAATTTGCATACTGGTGGGTTCGCATTAGGTGATATTTTTACTAAATCTAAATTCTTCTCATTTGCCATTAATTGTGCATCTCTAGAAGTCATTATTCCAAGTTGCTCACCAGTTTCTGAAAGAACTCTTATTTCCTTATCTCTTATCTCATCATTGATTGCTAATTCCTTACTAATAGTAGGACACCTCCAATTTTATATTAAAAAAGGCGAATGATATCATCATCCGCCATATAAGTTACTACAATTAATAAAACACTAAATCTTAACTTATATTTACCTTACTAACTTTATCGTCGTAAGGTGAGAAGCGGACTTCTTCTTGTTTTTTATTACTCTATATACTATACCATCAGTTTAAATAAGTGTCAATTATTTTTTAAATTTTATAATTAATTATTTGATTTATGGACATACTTTTAATGAATTAAATATTTTTAATTTGAAAAATATAAAAATTTAATAATATTAATTTGAAAATCGGCAAATATATGTAATAACAACAATTTTTATAACTGAGGTGTTTGACTATGAAAATGTTAAATAATTTTTTTAAGAAAATCAACAACCCTGCGCCTGCGTTTAATCAGACCAAAATGGAAAAAGAAACTTCTAATGATAATTCTGATTCAACTAAGCCTAAAACAACATTCAATGATGTAGCTGGATTAGAAGAGGTCAAAGAAGAACTATTTGAAATAGTTGATTTTATGAAAAACCCAACAAAGTATCAAAAAATGGGTGCTAAAATTCCTAAGGGTGTTTTATTCTATGGACCTCCTGGTACAGGTAAAACATTGCTTGCGTCAGCTATGGCTGGTGAAACAAACGCATCATTTTTCAATGTAACAGGATCTGAATTCGTTGAAAAATATGTTGGTGTAGGGGCAAAAAGAGTTAGAACATTGTTTGAAAAGGCTAGAAAAGAAGCCCCTAGTATAATATTTATAGATGAAATTGACGCAATAGGAGCCAAAAGACATCTAGAAAGTAATAATGAAAAGGATCAAACATTAAACCAACTTCTTGTTGAGATGGATGGATTTAATAAAGATTCTAACATACTTATAGTAGGTTCAACTAATAGACTAGACTTATTAGATGATGCACTACTTAGACCAGGTAGATTTGACAGACATGTCCATATAGGAGAACCTAATTATCACACTAGATTAGAAATACTAAAAGTTCATACTAAAAACAAACCAATTGATAACTCCGTAGACTTAAACTTATTAGCTAAAAAAACTCACGGATTCAATGGTGCACACTTAGCAAATATAGCAAACGAAGCTGCCATATTTGCAGTAAGAGAAAGCAGCGAAAATATCAATAGTATTCATTTTGACAAAGCTATTGAAAGAGTTATCGCTGGACTTGAATCTAAAAGTTCAAAACTTATTGAAAAAGAAAAACGTATAGTGTCTTACCACGAAGCTGGTCATGCTCTAGTTAGTGATACATTAGGTATAAACCCTATACAAAAAATATCTATAATACCTAGAGGCCAAGCACTAGGATATGTGCTTCAACTTCCAGATGAAGATAGATATATTTATACTAAAGATGAACTTTTAGGAAAAATTAAAATCTTACTTGCAGGTAAAGCTGCTGAAGAAATAATATTTGGTCATAAATCTACAGGAGCTAAGGATGACTTGAAAAAAGTAACTGATATAGCAACTCAAATGGTTTGTGACTATGGTATGAGTAATCTTGGAGCTATGACTATAGATCAAAATCAAAAAAGCTTTTTATCAAAACAAATCCAAGAAGAAACTACTAGTATAATAGATTCTTGTTATAAAGAAACTCTTAATCTTCTAAACTCAAGTTTAAATGACCTTCATTTAGTTTCTCAACATCTATTTGACAAAGAAACTATGACTCACGAAGAGTTAAAAAATATAATAAGAAAAGAATGTGTATAAAAAAAAGTTAGCCTTAAAGGCTAACTTTTTTATTATTTATTATGCTTGAATTACATTAGTTCTTTCTTCTACTTCTTTTAATACATTTGCAATAAATGCATCTACATCCATTGCACCCATTTCTCCATTATCTCTTGATCTTACAGAAACTTTCTTTTCATTAACTTCTTTTTCTCCAACTACTAACATGTAAGGAACTTTTTGAAGTTGAGCCTCTCTTATTTTATATCCGATTTTTTCAGCTCTATCATCAAGCTCTACTCTTATACCTTTATCAAATAATGCATTTTTAACTTCTTCTGCATATTCTTTAAATCTATCAGATACTAGTAATATTTTAGCTTGAACTGGAGATATCCAAGTTGGGAATTTACCAGCATAATGTTCTATTAATATACCTATAAATCTTTCTATACTTCCTAATGCAACTCTATGGATCATAACAGGTCTATGTTTTTCCCCATCTTCACCTACATAACTAATATCAAATCTTTGTGGTAATTGCATATCTAATTGTATAGTTCCACATTGCCAAGTTCTTCCTAAACAATCTTTTAAGTGGAAGTCTATCTTAGGACCATAGAATGCTCCATCTCCTTCATTTATTACATAAGGTAGATTCAATTCTTCTAAAGCTTCTCTTAATCCATTTTCAGCTGATTCCCACTCTTCATCTGTTCCCATTGAATCTTCTGGTCTAGTTGATAACTCTAAGTGATATTCAAATCCAAATGCAGAATACACCTTATCTATTAATGAAACAACACCTTTTATTTCATCTTTTATTTGTTCTGGTAGCATGAATATATGTGCATCATCTTGAGTAAATGCTCTAACTCTCTTAAGACCATTTAAAGCTCCAGATAACTCATGTCTATGAACTCTTCCTAACTCAGCCACTCTCATAGGGAAATCTTTGTATGAATGTTGCTTAAAGTTATAGTATAACATCCCACCTGGGCAGTTCATTGGTTTTATAGCAAATTGCATATCATCTATATCTACAGTGTACATGTTTTCTTTATAGTGATACCAGTGTCCTGAAGTTTCCCATAATTTTTGGTTTAATATTATAGGAGTTTCTATTTCTACATATCCGTCTTTTCTGTGTAATTCTCTCCAGAATTTTAATAATTCATTTTTAAGTTCCATACCTTTTGGTAAGAATAATGGGAATCCTGGCCCTTCTTCTGGTATGAAGAATAATTCTAATTCTCTACCTAATTTTCTATGGTCTCTTTTCTTAGCTTCTTCTACTAAGTGTAAGTATGCTTCTAAATCTTTATTCTTTTCAAAAGATGTTCCATATATTCTTTGTAACATCTTATTTTTTTCATCTCCACGCCAGTAAGCCCCTGTTACGTTTTGAAGTCTTATAGCTTTAACCTTTTTAGTAGAAGATAAATGCGGCCCTCTACATAAATCTGTAAAATCTCCTTGTTTATAGAAAGATATAATTTCTCCTTCAGGTAGTTCTGATATAAGTTCTACCTTATAGTTTTCCCCTTGTTCTTCCATTAACTTTATAGCATCTTCTCTACTTAATTCAAATCTCTCTATAGCTAAATCTTCTTTAGCTATTTTTTTCATTTCAGCTTCTATCTTTTCTAAATCCTCTGGAGTTAATCTGTACTCTAAGTCTATATCATAGTAGAATCCATTTTCAATACTTGGCCCTATAGCTAATTTAGCTTCAGGGTATATTCTTTTTATAGCTTGTGCTAGCATGTGAGCAGATGTATGTCTGAACACATCTTTTCCTTCTTCATCATCAAATTTAAATAAATTTAATTCGCAATCTTCATTAACTTCGAAATCTAACCCAACAACCTCTTCATTAACAGATGCAGCTACTATACTTCTAGCTAATCCTTCGCTTATCGATTTAGCAATATCCATAACTGTAGTACCTTTAGAATACTCCTTTACAGATCCATCTTTTAAAGTAACTTTTATCATGACCTTACCTCCTTAATTTTTTTTGTATAAAATAAAAAACTCGGCCCATGAAAATCATGGGACGAGTAACATTCGCGGTTCCACCCAAGTTGGCATGTTATAAACATTGCCCTCTTGATGACTATAAGGTTGTCAACCGAGTACTTTTACTTATAAGCTACTAAACTCTGCTCCAAGGTAGTTTTCAAATAGTCATTTTTAGATATACTTTCAGCCTATGATATATCCTCTCTGAAAATTGTTTCTATTTTACTCTTCCTTTTCATAGCAACTATATTAATATTAATACAAATTATATCAAATCAAGCGATATATATCAACTCTAAATATTATATAAATTTAAATATTTTTTTGTTACATAAAATTTATATAAAAATTGTTATTATACCTTGTATTATTCCTATAACAAAACCTAGTATTAATCCCAATAATTCTATATGCTTTAACTCATTGCTTGCTATACTAAGTATTATATCTTCTAATTCAAGTAAATCTAAGCTATCCACTTTTTCCTCTACTATTTGTTGTATATTTACTCTTTCATGCGCTTTTGATACAACTTCACTTCCTAGTTCGTCAATAGAAGCACTAACTTCTTTTTCTATTATATCCTCTATATAGTTTTTTATAACAGATTTTATATAACTAGGTATAAGAGTCGCTTTTTCCTCTATTATAGAATTAACTTTAGACTTTATATATTCAGTAGCTTTTACTTTATCTTCTTCTGTTATTAAATTTTCTAATATATCATCTAAAGATACAAACTCATCTTGGATAACTTCTCCTATTTTTATAGCTATTTCTTTTCTTCGCTTCGGGATAAGCCCTATTATTTCAAAATTTGTAAGAGGTATTTTTATAGGATTTATAGGCCTAAATATAAGCTTTATAGCTAATTTATTAGTTACATACCCGATAATACCTCCAATAATTGCCATTATCAAAATTATATATATATTGTTCATCTCAAATCTCCTTATTATTTTAATTAGAAACAATATATATTTTATACTTTAATGATTTTTTTTCAATACATTTTTTAAATTTTAAGATTTATTTTTTTCTTCTACCTTTTCTTCAAATATCGCTTTTATAGTATCTATAATTTCTCTAGATGAGTTAGTCTGTAAAGAATCGTATATAATTATATGATTTGGGCACAAAGAAAGCAATGTACTAATTAAGAAATCTTCATAATTTAAATTTTCTTTTATAAACATATTTATTAACTCTTCATCATTTTCATTTTCTATTATGTTATCATTTTTATCATATAATATAAACGAGTTATCTTTCCTTATGTATACTTTCAATGTGTCAATTTTAGTTTCTTGTACATTTATAAAATATCTTAATACACTAATAAATTCGTCATAGTCTTTCTCTATTAAATATTCTTCTAGTGCATCTTCACAGATATTAGCTATATATCCCATTAGTTCTTTCATTCTAAACTTTACAAAACCATCCACATCTATATGGTCATTATTTAATATGTAATTATTCATTCTACAAAATATTATTTCTCTTAATAATAAGTCTTTACTTTTGAATACTTCTAATGATTTTAGATATATTTTTTCTATTTCCTGATTATATTTATCCCCATATGATTTTTGTATATATTCCTTCAATATAACCTCTTTTATTACTTGCATCAAAATATCTGTTATCTCTCTTGATATTTCTAGAACTGTTTCATCCGTTCTATCTTTAGTGCTTATTTTTATTTCTATAACATCATCATTGTAATTTATAATATTGCTAAACTTAGTTTGTTTTACAAATTGATTTACAGCTAATTCATATTTAGGCAATAAGCTCAGATAAATCTCTTTGTTGTCCATAGTCATCACTCCTTTCTAGTCATCAAAGGAATTATAGAACCTAAATCTAATAATTGTTCTTTGCTTAAACTTACTATTTCCTTATTTTTTGATTTTATAAATTTTTTTATAAGTTCATAATCTGGATGCTTTTTTACATCTCCTAAAAAAGCTATTTTATTTTCACTTATAAACCCTGTACACCCACCTATAAATCCATAATCTAATTGAAATAAATTTATATTTCCAGGTCTTATAAGAAGGCAATCTATACCGTATTGTTTTACAGATTTATATATACCTTTATCAGAAGTTATAATTGAATTTTCATCAACTATACAAATCGAGCATTTGGAATATCCCTGTTTTACATTTATCTTTATAAGATTTTTTTTGTTTATGTAGTCTAAAATTTTTTCATCTGTATAATTAAAATTATGTATTGCAAATCTTCCCATCATAGTTACATTATATTGAATATTGTTAGGATATTTTTTTTCTATATAGCGACTTCCTTTAATTACATTAAATCCTAATGGAATTAATATCTCTGAATAAAACTCATATACATTTGGCGCTACAACTATATTTCCTTCACCTAAGTTGCATACACATATATCTGGATGATATTTTATAGCATCATAACATTCTTTACATTCTATAGTTTTTATTATTTGTATTTTTCTTCTTTTTAATTCTAGTTCTATATCGCAAGTAATTCTTTTATCTACCAACGCTAGACATAAATCACCATCAATTACAAAAGATTGTCTACTATGTACTGCTTTCATTTCACCGTTCCTTCTATATCGATTTTACTTTTATAATGCAACTAATATTTTATATACTTATTTTCATTTTTAATAGACTAATAATAATTTTTTTATATTTATTTTAGACATAAAAAAAAGATGATAGCAATGCTATCATCTTTTTTATCTTTCACCTTTTTTATATGGGTTTCCTAATGCTGCCGGAGCTTTAGAAGATTTTATAAATAACACTAACACCACTAATGTTATTACATATGGTATCATAGATAATAAATTCTCATTTATTCTAAATGGAAGTTCTGGATTCCCAAAGAATACAGATAAAGCAGTTGAGAAACCAAATAGTAAACAAGCTGCCATAGCTCCTTGCGGCTTCCACTTACCGAATATAACAGCCGCCATAGCTATGTATCCTTGTCCAGAGATCAATGTTGGTCTAAACGAAGAAACAATAGCTAAGCTCATAGATGCTCCTCCCAAACCAGCTAATATACCAGATGAAATTACCGCAATATATCTAACTCGATTTACATTAATACCTAAAGTATCTGCTGCTCCTGGATGTTCTCCAACAGATCTTATTCTAAGTCCTAGCTTTGTTTTATATAAAACGTACCAAACTACAGCTACAAGTATAAATGCTATAAATACTGTCGCATAAGTATTGAAAACTGTATTTAATATACTACCTTCTGCAAATAAACCATTTAAAGGTCTTGGTATTTTATCTTCCATAGCTATAGTTGGAGTCATAGTTGCTCCATCAAATAATATTTTTGAAGAAAACAATGCTACTCCAGGTGCAAGTAAATTTATAGCAACACCTGATATAGTATGATCTGCATTAAAGCTTACAGTTGCAACAGCATGTATTAATGCAAATAACCCGCCGGCTAACCCACCTATTAAAAATGCTATCCACGGATCACCTACTAAATAACCTGCTGCTGCCCCTGCAAAAGCACCTATAGTCATCATACCTTCTAATCCTATATTAACTATACCTGAATTTTCTGATAATACTCCACCTAATGCTGTAAATATAAGGGGCGTAGAGTACATTAAAGTCGTACTTAAAATTAAAGCTATATCTTCCATTATTCAAGTCCCCCTTGTTTCTTTTTATTCTTATATTTTATAAATAACATTCTTATTACACTACTTAGTGCTATAAAGTAAACAATAGATCCTATAACTATATTGATTACTTCTGATGGAGCTTGTATAGTTTGCATCTTTGTTCCACCGTATTTAAGTGCTCCGAATAATAACCCTGAGAAAATTACACCTATAGGATTGCTGTTAGCAATAAGTGCTACAGCTATACCATCAAATCCATTTCCTTCTGGTGCTGCAAGTACTGTTATGTTTTGTGCTACACCCATAACTTGTACTGCTCCTGCTAATGCTGCAAGCATACCAGCTATAGCCATAGATTTAAATATAGATGAATTTATATTTATTCCTCCATATTCAGCTCCAAATTTATTGTATCCAACTCCTCTAAGTTCGTATCCTAAAGTTGTTTTAGATAATATAAAGGCTATTATTAAAACTAATATAATTGCTATTATTATACCCCAGTTAGCCTTTGTGGCTGGTCCTACTAGTCCCGTTAACCAATCTATACTTATGCTTGCACTCTCATTTATCATATGAGATGCTTCACTATTGCCTTCTCTTAACCATGGTTGCATTATCATATAGTTATTTAAATAAAATGCAACCCAGTTTAACATTATGGTAGATATAACTTCATTAACTCCAAATTTGGATTTTAAAAACCCTGCAAATCCTCCCCAACAGGCTCCCGCTAGTGCAGCTACAGCTAAAGTAAGAGGTATATGTATTATTGCTGGTAAATGAACTGTGTATCCTACTATAGTTGCTGCTAAAGCCCCTATAATAAACTGACCTTCTGCACCTATATTGAATAATCCTGTTTTAAACGCAAAAGCTATTGATAAACCTGTTAAAATTAACGGCGTAGCCTTTATAATAGTCCATGCTATATACTTAGGTTTACCGATTATTCCTTCAATCATTACTGAATAAGCTTCTATTGGATTAAATCCCGCTATAGTTAAAGCTATTGCTCCTACTAACAATCCTAAAAATATAGATATAATAGAAAATACTATCGTATTATTAGCAAAAGAAATTTTCTTTTTTGCCTTAACATCATTACTCATTATCTACACCTCCTGCCATCATAAATCCTAAAGTATTTTCATCTGCATTCTTAGCATCCACAATGCCAACTATTTTTCCTTCATAAATTACAGCTATTCTATCTGATAAATTCATAACTTCATCAAGTTCTAAAGATACTAATAAAACTGCATTACCTGCGTCTCTTTGTTCAACTATTGCCTTATGAACAAATTCAATTGCTCCAACATCTAACCCTCTAGTAGGTTGCGTTGCTATTAATACCTGAGGTTGCCCTGTAGCAGCTCTATCTACTCTTATGTTGTCAACCTCTCTACCAATTATAACCTTTTGTTGATTCCCTCCAGATAAAGATCTAGCCTTTAATGTAAAATCAGTTGGCCTAACATCAAATTCTTCTATTATTTCGTTTGCATGTTTTTCAATTTCTTTATTATTTAAAACTCCATTTTTAGCAAATCTTTTTTCTTTATATCTTTGTAAAACTGTATTTTCAGCAACTGTAAAATCTAGTATAAGCCCTCTTTTATGTCTATCCTCTGGTATATTTTTTATACCTTTTTTGAATATATTAATTGGCTTTTCATTTATAAGTTCAGATCCATTAACCTTTACACTTCCTGAATCTGCTTTTTTCAAACCAGTCAAGATTTCAACAAGTTCAGATTGCCCATTTCCATCTACACCTGCTATTCCTAAAATTTCTCCAGCTCTTACCTCTAAAGATAAATCATTTAATACTTGTACTTTTCTATTGTCTTTAGCACTTATATTTTTAACTTCAAGGATTATATCTCCTACTTTAGAATCTTCTTTATCAACCTTAAAGCTTACTTCTCTACCTACCATCATTGCTGCCAATTCATCTTCTGTTGTATCACTTACCTTTACAGTTCCTATATCTTTACCTCTTCTTATGATAGTACAGTAATCGGCTGCTGCCTTTATTTCTTTTAATTTATGAGTTATTATTATTACTGATTTTCCTTGCTTAGTTAAGTTCTTTATAATATTCATAAGCTCATTTATTTCTTGTGGAGTTAAAACTGCAGTAGGTTCATCCAATATTAGTATATCTGCACCTCTGTATAAAGCTTTCAGTATTTCAACTCTTTGTTGCATCCCCACACTTATATCTTCTACTTTTGAATTAGGATCTACATGTAATCCATATTTTTTTGAAAGATCACTAACATCTTCTATCGCTTTTTTCATGTCTATTGCTCCGATACCTTTTGTAGGTTCTGTACCTAGTATTATATTCTGAGCAACTGTAAATGGCTGTACTAACATGAAATGTTGGTGAACCATACCTATCCCATGAGATATCGCTACATTAGGGTTTTCCATTCTAACGTTTTCCCCTTTTATAAATATCTCCCCTGAAGTCGGATGGTATAGCCCATAAAGAATATTCATTAATGTTGACTTTCCTGCTCCATTTTCACCTAATAAAGCATGTACCTCACCTTTATGTACAGTCAAATTTATATTATCGTTAGCTGTGAAATTTCCAAACTTTTTAGTTATACTTTTCATTTCTACAACTTTTAGACTGTGGTCTACATTGCTATTAATCATAGTTTATAATAACCCTCCTTATTTACTTATCGCCAATTTTATTATACTAAAAAATAAGTATTATAACAATTTAATTTCAACAAATAGTAGGTAATATTTTATTAATTGTACATACTTTTTGTTATTTTTTGTCATATTTATAATTTAATTTTATATTTATTATAATTTAAATTTAAATTATAAGTTATAATACATTAGATTTCTTACAAATAACCATATTATTTATTTTTTATGTTATTCTAAATATTTATGTTATTTTTGGATAAATCCTCTTTATTTATAAAATTTTTTTTAATATTTTTTTATCGTTTAATTTACCTACCTATATAAAAAATTTATTTTAAACCTAACTTAAATTTATTTACCTCAAACAATTTATTTTAATTTTTATCATAGTTAATTTGGACGAAAAAAAAAGACTAGCCTGGCTAGTCTTTTTTATTAAATTAAATTAATTTAATTATTTTACATCTTTCATTGTAGATGGAACTTTTATTTCTCCACTCTTAATTTTATCCCCTTGTTTATTAACAAATTCTAATACATCTGGAGATACATCTTCTTTTGTAGTATCTGCTACTCCAACTCCATCTTCATTTAAGCCATAAACAGTTACTTTTCCACCATTAAACTTACCATCAACTAAGTTTTTAACAGTATCATAAACCCCAACATCAACTCTCTTTATAGCTGAAGTTATAACAGTTTCTGGAGCAACACTATTTTGGTCTCTATCAACACCTATAGCTTTTTTACCAGCTTCTTTAGCTGCTTCTATAACTCCATTACCAGTATCACCTGATGCATGGAATATTATATCTACACCATTAGATATCATTTGATTAGTTATAGATTTACCTTTTGCTGGATCAGCAAAACTGTTTGCATATTGAGATATTACTTCAGCATCTGGTTTTGCAGCTTTAACTCCTGCTGTAAATCCAGCTTGGAAAGTTTCAATTACTGGACCTTCCATTCCTCCAACAAATCCTACTTTATTAGTTTCTGTAAGTTTACCTGCTACTAATCCTACTAAGTATGATGATTCTTCTGCTTTAAACATTATACTTTCTACATTTTTAGGTGGTTTTCCACCGAAATCAGCATCTATTAATGCAAATTTTTGATCTGGATAAGATTTTGAAGCATCACCTATAGCCTTTTCCATCTTAAATCCAACACCAATTACTAAGTTTGCTCCATCGTCTATCGCTGTTTCTATATTGTTAGCGTAATCTGATTCTTGCTTAGACTCTATGTACTTAACATCTACTCCTAAGTCTTTCTTAGCTTTTTCTAAACCTTCCCATGCACTTTGGTTAAAAGATTGGTCATTTACTCCACCAACGTCAGTTATCATAGTTACTTTTACTTTGTCATCCCCACCTGAATTGCTGTCTTTTGAATCTTTAGAAGGACTACATCCTACTAACATCGATCCTGCTAATACAGTAACAAGACCTATAGACAATAACTTTTTAAGTTTCATAATTACCTCCTATGAACATCTTTCTTATAATTTCTTACCATAAATTTTACACTATATGTAAAATATTTTCTACATTTAATTTTAATTTTATTCACTTTTTTTAATATTTAGTGTATACAATTTAAAAAAATAAGAAGATAAGAAATCTTTTTCATAATCATAATAAGATTTCTTACCTTCTTTTTGAACCTATTTTTCAGTATATAGTATACACTTTATCTTAAATTAGGATATCCTATTTGTCTTAACGCTTCAAATAATACTATAGCCACAGAATTTGATAAATTTAAAGATCTAGCTTTTTCTATATCAACCATAGGTATTCTTATTGCAGTTTCTAAATTATCCATTATTAAACTTTCAGGTAATCCTTTAGTTTCTTTTCCAAACACTATAAATGAATTTTCTTCATATTTTACATCTGAGTGTGTTTGTTTAGCTTTAGTTGTTGAGTAAAAGAATTTAGCATCTGGGTTTTGTTCTCTTACTTCATCAAAACTATCATAATATTTTATTTCAACTAAATCCCAATAATCTAAACCTGCTCTTTTTAGATATTTGTCATCCATACAAAAACCTAATGGTCTAACTAAGTGAAGAGTTGTACCAGTTGCAGCACAACTTCTTATTATATTTCCTGTATTTTGTGGTATTTCAGGTTCTACCAATACGATATTTAAAGACATACGTAATCCTCCTTAATATTTTATAAGTCTAATTATATCAAAAGTTTTCATTTCTAAAAACTTATAAAAAAATAAAATAATATAAATCTCCTTATATTAGGAGATTTATATTATTTCAGAGTTCAAATTTTTGGTTGTATCCACCTTTTTCTTTGTTCCCTTTATTAAAACTTTATTTTTAGGAGGGTAGTAGCTTTCATTAATTAATTCTTCATTTATAGAAGATCCGTCTTCATTCTTATAAACCCTGTATGTTTTTACTTTATATCCATTTCTGCCTTTGCTTTCTATTCTAGTTTCTCCTTCATATAAAGCTTTACTTTCTTTTTCTATAATTTTAGGCTTTATAATTCCTGATATATCAGTTCTTATATCTACTATTTTTTTATCATTTTCATTTCCATATATCGTAGTTATTATTTTGTTATCTCTTACCTCATTTTTTATTAGAATAGGACTTTTATAATTATTTTTAAATATTAAATCAATATTTCCATAAGATACAGTAGCATCTCTTCCTTTTTCTATATATCCACTAGGTATACTATGATTTCTAGCTTGTACGATTTCAAGTCCTGAGTATAGTGCCGCATTATATACAGTACTAGATACCTGACATATTCCTCCACCCATTCCTAATTGCATTTCTCCATTCACTATTATAGGGGCGCTCTTAAATCCTTGTTCTGTGCTTCTTTTACCTATAATATTATTAAATGAAAACTCTTCATTATAGTCTATTAATACATTATTTATTTTATTTATAGCTAATTTTATGTTACTAACTCTATTTTGATTTTTCGAGTTAAATTTTGTTTCATATTGACCTAATAATGTATTTATATTTGCCAACTTTTCATAAGTATATTTTGGATTTATCGTTTCTGTATATATATTAATATTTTCAAACTTTTTATTTTTTATATTTTTATCAATTTGACTGAGTAAAGCTTCTTTCTTTAAATGAACTCCATATATCTCTTTACTAATATTAAAATTGTTATTTTCTACTGTTATAGTAGCATCGACTGGTGTAATATCTATTTCTTTGGATAAATTATTGATATATTCATTTAATTTTGCTTTATCATATTCAGTATCAACATTTAATTTTATACTTTTACCTATACTTAAATTAAATTTTGTTTTTATATTATTAAAAAAGTCACTATCTCTACCTATATTAATAGCTGTATTTACAGCATCCTCTACTTTAAATTTAAAGTTAATTTCGTTTAAAGATAAATTATATTTCTTATCTCCATAAAATAATTCTATAGAATCTTGCTTATATAGAGAATTATTTAGTTTTTTTATCGCATCACTTTCTGTCAGTCCCGAGACATCAATATTTTCAATATATATATTTTTATAGATTTTACTTTCTTTGCTCATACAATAAGATTTATACGTCAATCCAAAACAATATAGCATAACTAATGTTACTAAGAAAAATATTTTCTGTCTCTTCAATTTTAGTCATTCCCTTCTTTATAATAGTCACAGTATTCAACTAATGGACATATATTACATTCTGGTTTTCTTGCTTTACAAATTCTCCTTCCATGAAAAATTATTAAATGATGTGCTTTTGACCATCTTTTTTTCGGTAAAACTTTCATAAGTTCAAATTCTGTTTTTTCAGGAGTATCAGTTTTTACTAACCCAATTCTATTAGATACTCTAAATACATGAGTATCTACAGCAATTGCATCAACTCCAAAAGCATTACTTAGTACTACATTTGCAGTTTTTCTTCCCACTCCGGGAAGCTTTGTCAATTCTTCCATATTATCAGGCACTTGACCACCATAATTAGAACAAAGCAATACTGATGTTTCTTTTATTTTTTGAGCTTTACTTTTATATAGCCCACAACTTTTTATTTCTTCACTAATTTCAAATGTATTAAGTTCAGCAAATTCTTCAGCTGTATTATACTTTTTAAATAGTTCAGCTGTAACTTTATTAACCCTAACGTCAGTGCATTGAGCAGATAATATAGTTGCAATTAGAAGTTCAAATGGAGTTGTATAATTTAATTCACACTCTGCATTTGGGTATGTTTCTTCTAATATATCTAATATTTTTTTTGTATTTTCTCTATTTTTCTTTTTTGCTTTTGCCATCTTTAATTCCCCCTTGTTGTAATTTTACATATATAATATATAACAATTTTAAACATAATTTAAACATATATAAAATTATAATTATTAAGTTTTCTATCTATTTACTTATATTATTTATCAAAACAAAATAATATATATACTATAATTATATTTATTATCTTGTAATATTTTGTTATTTGCCCAAAATAAAGGAACTGCAGTAAAAATGCAGTTCCTTTATTTTTTATTTATCTAATTCACTATATTTTTTTAATTTTTCAATAGCTAAACTTTTAACTTCTTCAAAAGTTTTATCTGTCAAAATTTCTATAGCCTCTTCAATTCTATCTATAGGATATATATGAAATCTACCTTCATTTATAGCATTTCTTACTTCTTCAACAAGAACTAGATTTCTAAGGTTATTCCTTGGTAATATTACACCTTCACTTCCTGTTAAACCTTTTTTCTTGCATGCATAATAAAATCCTTCTACTTTTTCAGTAACTCCACCTACAACTTGTATATCTCCTTTTTGATTTATAGAGCCAGTTGCTCCAATATTTTGTTTTATAGGAACACCACTCAATGATGATAACATAGCATAAAGCTCCGCTCCAGATGCACTATCTCCATCTACACCACCATAGTTTTGTTCAAAACATATATTTGCATTAAGTGATAAAGGAAATTCTTGTGCTAAATTTTCTAGCAAAAATCCATTTAATATAAGAACTCCCTTACTGTGTATAGGTCCACTCATTTCAACTTCTCTTTCTATATTTACAATCCCAGAGCTTCCAGGTGCAGTAGTAACTGTTATTCTACAAGGTCTTCCAAATGAATACTCACCCATATTTAAAACAGATAATCCATTTATAACCCCAACTTTAGATCCAGTTGTTGATATTAATGTAAATCCATTTTCTATAGATTCATCCATTTTCTTTTCTATTTTACTAAATCTTTCTCTTCTCTCTTTGATCGCTTTTAATACATCTTCTTTATCTACATATTTAGATCCTCTTATTTTTGAATAAGCATCTCCTTCTACTAAAATTTCTACGATTTTATTAAATTTAGTTGATAATTTTTCTCTATCACCTGTTATCCTAGTACTATACCTAACAACTTGCTCTACACCTTCATAAGTAAAATGATTTAAATTGTTACTATTACAATACGAAGCTATGAAATTTGCCAATCTAGTTTCATTGAAATCATTTTTTTTCATTTCATTGTCAAAGTCTACAAATATTTTAAAATATTTATTAAACTCAGGATCATAGTTATACAGTAAATTATACATATAGTTATTTCCTATAAGTACTACTTTTATATTAACAGGTATATTTTCTGGCTTTATAGCTGTTTGTGTATCTAAAGTTATTTCACCTTGTTGTATTGTTTTTTTAAGTATATCCCAAGATAAATTGTATCTCAGAAGTTGATCCACATACAGTACTAAGTAACCTCCATTAGCTTTATGCACTGCACCTGGTAACAACTTAGTGAAATCTGTTTTTACAGTACCATTATAGTACTCGTATTCCGCCTTCCCGAATAAGTTTGCCGGACTCGGGTTTATTTCCACAACTACAGGCGCCCCGCATCTATCTAATCCATTATCTACCAACAAGTTCACTTTATATCTTGTAAAGTGTTCTTTATCGTACTTTTCTTTCAAATCTTCTTCATCCATATAGAATAGGTACACATATTCTAAGATATCATTTTTAGTATCATCTAAATACTTTCTTACTTTTTCAAAGTCTCCATATCTTTCAATTAAACTATCTATATGTGGATCTACTATATATTTCCCTACTTCATATTCTAAATCTAAAAGAGCTTCTTTTGCATCTTCTTCTATATCTTTAATTTTATATGCAATTTGTATAGCTGCATTTTCTAATTCCTTTTTAACTTTATAAAATTCTTCAGAAGTTGTATCTACATCTTCATCTTGTGGCGTGAAAATCATACCTACCTTACTATTTTTTAATTTAAAGCCTTTTTCTTCTCCATACTTCTTAATTTTTTGGAGTAAGTTTTCTTTTTCAATTTCAAAATCATCTAATAATTCATTTTTACTTATTTCAAATTCTTCACTTTCGAATGCATCCTTCAGTTCATCCAATAAACTTTCTATTAACTTTTCCATGTCTTTCTTAAATAATTTACCCATACCTTTATCTAGTGCAATAGCTATAGGCTCTCTGCTATTTTCAAAGTTATATACATAGCACCAGTCTTTATGGTCATTTTTATTTTCTGCATGCATTTTTAAAGCACTAAGTACATAAGTAGTTTTCCCTGTACCACTATCCCCAGCTACAAAGATATTATATGCAGGATTATCTATTTTAAGTCCAAGCTCCATAGCTTTTGTTGCATTTTCTTGCCCTATTATCTCATTTAAGCCCTCTAGTTGAGAGGTATTAGCATATCTAGCCATATCCATCCCCCTTTAAAATTCCTTTTTATATAATATGTTTCTAGCTACTAAATGTTAAGTAAAAAAATAAAAAACTTCTAACTGTACAAGTTAAAAGTTTTATCTTTCTATTATTTCAATATTTCTTTGTATTATCTTTTTTCCTCTCCAACTAAAAGCTTTTTCTTTATATCTTCTTCTAAATTCTTTGTTTGATATATTATTTATTTCTTCTTCTTTTAAATTGTATATCAATTCTTCTTTGAATTCTTTAATATTTGTTTTTGAGATACTTATGTTATGTGGGCATACATCTTGGCATATATCACATCCAAATATTTTTTTATTATTTTTCAATGCAATTTTTTCATCTTCACTTAAATCTTCTTTTTTCTGAGTTATATATGATAAACATTTTTTAGGATTCATTTCAAAATCACCTAATATAGCTTTTCCAGGACAAGATGTTATACATTTACCACATTTAACACACGATTTTTCGCTTTTTTTATCTGATTCAAAATAATAGTTATTTATTATATATCCTATAAACACAAAAGAACCATACTCATCAGTTATTATATTGTTATTTATTCCATAATATCCTATTCCACTTATACTTGCTAAATATCTATCCACTAATGGCCCATTATCTGCAAATATCATATATTGAAATCCTTCAATTTCACTATCTATATAATCTGCAATTTGTTGTAATTTTTCTTTTACAACTATATGATAATCCATTCCATAACAATACTTTGATAAATTAGAATCTACTATATCTTCAACGAAGTACGGGAAAGCACATACTATTATACTCTCTGCACTTTCCATGCTAGCTCTCGGATTAATTCTTTTCTCAATAGATGTTTCTTCCATTCCTGTTATAAAATCTTTTTTTGTTCTATCTTTTATAATATTTTCTAAGTCGTGATAAGGTCCAACTCCTGCTATTCCTACACAATTAATTCCTATACTTTTACAAAATTCTTTTAATTTATTCTTATTCATAAATTTCCCTTTCATTAATTTCTATTTACATTTATAATAACTAAGGTATAAAGGATGTGGTATATATGATAAAGTTGACAATTCCAGGTAGACCAATAAGTAAATCCAATTTTAAACTTCACAATATTCACGGTCAATCTTGGATGCCCTCTAAAGGCAAACACTCTAAGTACTTAGCATATGAAAATATGATTGCTGGATATATAAATACACAATACGATGGCCCTTGTATAGAAGAGGACCTTATAACTGTGTTGAAACTATATTTTCCAAATAAAAAAATGGGCGATTTACATAACTATCCTAAAAGTATATGTGATGGAATAGAAAAAAGCGGTATTATAAAAAATGATAAACAGTTAAAGCCAGTTCTTTTGTTTGATTTTATAGATAAGGAAAACCCAAGGGTAGAAATAGAGTTATATCCTTTGTCTGAGTACAAAGTTGATTATACTATTACTAAGAAATAGCAAATCCCCCTTTATAGGGGGATTTTTTTACCCTAAAATATTCGATACATCTTTTAGCATTTCTCTGATAGGTAATTCATATGGACACTTACTTTCGCACTTCCCACATTCTATACAATTAGAAGCATTTACATCTAAACTTTTATATCTATCTTTTGACCACTCTTTTAAGTTGTATCTACTATAATATCCTTCCAGTAAAAAATTCATAGGTATATTTATCCCTACAGGGCAAGGCATACAGTATTCGCAACGTCTACAAAATCTATTCCCTAATTTTTTTATAATATCTTTTATCTCTAAATTTTCTTCATCAGTTATATTAAGATTGTTTAAGACTGATGTATTTTCAATAACTTGATTTACACTATCCATACCTGGGATAACTACATCTATATAGTCTTTAGATAATATATATTTTATAGCTAATTTTGCATTATCAATGGCTCCTCCAGCAAGAGGCTTCATTACTATTACCCCTATCCCATTTTTATTAGCTTCTTTAAATATTTCATCAGCTTGATCTTCTACTATATTATATGGAAACTGAATTGTATCAAACTTACCACTATTTACTGCTTTTTTTATTGTATCTATACTGTGACTCGTTATTCCTATATGCTTTATTTTTCCTTCTTCTTTACATTTTAAAAGAGCTGCATAAGCCATATCATCATCAAATATTCCATCATATTCATCTGGCTTTAAATTATGAAGCTGATATAAATCTATATATTCAGTTTTAAAATTATTTAAACTTATATTTACATCTCTTATCATATCATCATAACTTCTAGACATACTTTTAGTAGCTAATATAAATTTATCCCTTTTGCCTTCAATTGCATTCCCTATGTACTCTTCACTTATAGTATATCCTCTGGCTGAATCTATAAAATTTATTCCTTGATTTATAAGCTCATTTATAACTAGATTTGTATCTTCTTGAGTTATTCTTTGTATTGGAATCCCTCCAAACCCAACTCTATTTAATTCAATATTAGTGCTTCCTAATTTTCTCATAAATCATCCCCCAATTTTATTTCATTTTTTTGATTTTCCTAAATAATTAATTTCCATTTTTATAAATTAAGACGATACTTTCTAAATATCGTCTCTTATTTTTATATTATATATGATTTTATTGTATTTGTTTTATAATATCTTTTATCATTTCAATTTCTCTTTTATGACCCTCATCTTCTAATGGAGTTTCTAAGAAAAATGGTAAATGTTTTAACTTAGGATGAGTAATAAATCTTATTATTGCATCTAATCCTATCTCACCTTCTCCAATACAAGCATGTCTATCTTTTTTCGCTCCAAAAGGCATCATGCTATCATTAAGGTGAACTGCCTTTAATTTATCTAAACCTATAATATTATCAAAATCATCTAAAACAGAATCTAAATCATTAACAATATCATATCCAGCTGAAAATACATGACAAGTATCTAAGCATACACCTAGCCTTTCATTATGATCAACCTTATCAATTATAGCCTTTACCTGATCAAAACTAAACCCTATTTCAGTTCCCTTTCCAGACATCGTTTCAAGTAGTACCATTATATTTTCATTTCCAGTTATAGCTTCATTAAGCGCATTAGCTATTTTATCTATACCTGTATCTACTCCAGACCCAACATGGCTACCTGGATGAAAACACATATATTCAATTCCTAAAGAATCCATTCTTTGAATGTCTTCTTTTATAACCATTCTTCCAAATTCATAAACTTCTTCCTTTGCACCAGCTAAGTTCATTGTATATGGAGCATGTGCTAATAGTGGGCCAAATTTATTGTCTTTTCTTATTTGTTGAAATTTCATTATATCTTTTTCATCAAAAGATTTAGCATTGCCACCTCTTGGATTTCTACTAAAAAATTGGAATGTATTTGCTCCTATACTTACAGCTGTTTCTGCAGCTTTTGCAAAACCTTTTGCTATCGAAATATGTGGTCCTATTACTATCACTATGTTCCCTCCTAAATTTTATATTCGTTTATAATATACCCAAAAAAATAAGTATCAACAAATTTTGTTGATACTTTATGCTTTGCATTTTTCTTCTAATGGTATCGTTATCAATGCTAAGTCGTATTTCATCTCAGCTTCATTATGTTTTCTATTTAATACAATTTCATTAATTTTTTCTTCTATTGTATTGGATAACTCTTTTATTTCACTTTTACTTAAGCAAACTTGATTATAATTAGCTATGTACTCACTATCTATATCATTTTCCTCTATAGCTTTATAAAATAAGTTACTCATATTCTCAAACTTCGATATACATATATCCCCTATATCTTTATCTTCTGTATTACTGTTAAAATTTAGAGCATTCTTACCTATAACAATATGCTTAGCTGTAGGATAATAATACTTTTCAACAATTCCAGATTTAACCTTCTCTTCTACTAAATCTAATACTCCAACCTTATACAAAGTCTTTATGTGGTAATTTATTTTTGCATGCGGTTCATCTAGCAATTGAGATAATTGTTTTGCTGACAACGGAATTGATTTAAACGCATTTAAAATATCTATTCTTCTTGGATGTGCAATTGCTTTTATGCACTCTAAATCTCTTAGTACTAAAACTTCTTTCATTCCCCCACCACCCATAAAAATATTTAATTATATAAATAATTATATATTATCAAGTAGTAATTGTCAAAAAATTCTCTATTTTAGAATATATTTATTTTATACTGTTCACTTAAAGATTCTAATATCTTTATACCCGCAATACTATTACCTTTTTTATCAAGGGCAGGTCCATATATTCCAATTCCCATCTTTTTAGGAACTGAAGCTAATATACCACCTCCAACACCTGATTTTGCAGGAATTCCAACTTTTATTGCAAATTCTCCAGATGCATCATACATTCCACACGTTACCATAAATGTCTTAACTATACGCGATATTCTTTCATCTATAAGTCTTTCTCCCGTTTCAACATCCACTCCATAAGATGCTAAGTTAACTCCTATTCTAGCTAAGTCTATACAATCAATTTCTATAGAGCATTGTTTGAAGTATAAGTCTAAAACTTCTTCTACATCGCCATCTATAAACCCATCATTTTTCAAAAGATAAGCCATAGCTCTATTTCTATCTCCTGTTAATTTCTCCGATTCATATATATCATAATTTATTTTCAAATTATCATTTTTAGCTAGTGTTTTAAAAAAGTTTAACATTTTTTCTTCTTTTTCTTTAAGGTCTTTCCCTTTTATCATGGAAGTTGTAACTATAGCTCCTGCATTTATCATAGGGTTACAAGGCTTCTTACATTCTTTCGTTTCTAATTTCATAATAGAGTTAAATGGGTCTCCACTAGGCTCCATCCCAACTTTAGAAAATACATGCTCCCAATCATTTTCACTAAGCACTAAAGCTAATATTATAGGCTTAGATATGCTCTGAATTGTGAACTTTTTATCAAAATTTCCAGCCGTATGAATTTCATTATTCATATCAATCATGCATATACCTAAATCATCTTGTCTTGCATTTTTTAATTCTGGTATATAAGTTGCTACATGTCCATAATTTGTATATTTTCTGTTGTCTTCAAGTATTTGTTCTAATACATTTTCCATACACATTCCTCCTTATTTTTTAATAACGTCACAAGATTATAAATAATATAATACAAAAAATCCTGGGTTTATGTCAACTTCCCAGGATTCCAAGTTTAATCAACAATTCTACTACCACCAATAAATTCTCTAATTATAGATGTCGGAGGTATATCTAATTCATCGTCTAACTCTACAAAATATTGTAAAAACTTTAATATTCTATTAGACTCTATAAATGCTTCGTTGTCATCTTCAATTTGTTCTAAAAGTGGCTTTGCATATTTCTTTAAAACCGCTAACTCATATAAACAAGCTGAGTTAAACATTATATCAGCTTCTTCTTGATAAGGGAATATATTTTTATCTTCTCCTCTTCTTACTGACCACCAATTTAAAATAGTTTTTTCAGCACTGTATCCTCTAAAATTGTAGTCTCTCACTATTCTTCTTATAAGTCTTAAGTCTGTTGTTGGTATTCTATTATGGTTATCTAAATTTATTTGAGTAAGAACACTTATATATATTTTAAATTTATCCTTATCATCTATACTCTGTGTTAGCATTGGATTTAATGCATGTATACCTTCTAGAATAATAGGTTGGTCTTTTTCAATTTTTAAAGTTTTTCCACTAAATTCTCTTTTTCCTGTTTTAAAATTAAATTTTGGAAGTTTAATTTCTTCACCTTTTAATAATTTTTCTAAATCACTGTTAAATAATTCTAAGTCTATTGCATATATAGATTCAAAATCAAAATTACCAAATTCATCTAAAGGAGTATCTTCTCTATCAACAAAATAGTCATCTAAAGAAATAGGCACCGGATGTAAGTTATTAACTTTTAATTGTATAGATAATCTGTGTGCAAAACTTGTTTTTCCAGATGAAGATGGCGCAGCTATTAATATAACTCTTTTATTATTTTCTTTTATTATGTCTGCAATTTGTGATATCTTTTTTTCATGCAATGCTTCAACTATACTGATTATTTCTCCGTATTTTTTACTTTCTATAGCTTCATTTAAGCTAGCAACCTTATCTATTCCAATAAGTTCAGACCAAATCTCTGACTCTTTATATATATTAGAAAGCTTTGGCTGAGCTACAAAATTTTGAGGTTCATTTTTATTTTCTTTACTTGGTCCTAATATAACTACTCCTGATTGCCATTTTTTTATATCGAAAGTTTTAACATAACTAGTAGACGGTAACATATGACCATAAAAATGATTTATATATCCACCGCATTTATATAATTTCACATCTTCATATTCTTTATACTTTAATAATTCTGCCTTTGCATTTTTATTATTATTTTTAAGTATTTTTATTGCTTCCGATTTATCTGTAACAATTTTTTCTATTTTTAAATCAGATTCTATTATACTTTTTACTTTTGCCTTTATTTTTTCTATATCTTCTTCTGTAACTTCACTTTTATTATTTTTTATTTCACAGTATAATCCATTTGATAATGAGTGTTCTATTGTAACCTTACACCCATTAAAAATTTCTTCACATGCTTTTATAAAAATCAAAGACAAAGTTCTCATATAAACTCTCATTCCATCTGGTTGAGTTGTGTCAATTAATTCTAAATCACAATTTTTATCTAAAGTACTGTTTAAATCCTTTAATTTATTTTTTATTTTACCTATTGTTACTATACCCTTATATTCATTACTTAAATCTTTCGCTATTATATCTAAAGCTACATTTTTAGGATATTCATAATTTTTATTATTAATTTTTATATTTATATTTTCCATAAATCTTTCTCCTATCCTTTAATATGTCTATTTATAAAGTTAGAACGATTTATTTTACATAAACCGTTCTAACACTTTTATAGATTCATCTATATCTTCATATTTAATTTCCAAAACTGCATATTGAATCTTCATAGACATTAAATCTTTTAAACTTTCTAAATCTAAAATTCCTTTTCCAATCCCAACATGCAAGTCTTTTTTCCCATCATTATCACTTAAATGTATCAAATTTATTTTGGAATTTAATATATCTACAAAACAGTCCTCATTGATTAAGTTATGACCTGTGTCGTAACAAAATTCAATATTGTCTATATTATTTAATATATATTCAAATTCATTTACTGTTGTTCCTATATTGCATATATCTCCACCATTTGTATATGTATTTTCTATAAAAACATGCTTATTTTCTAAGTTTATTAACTCAAGAAATTTTATAGAATTATCTAAATACTTTTGCTTATTTCTCTCAAATCTAGACTTTATTACATATCCTAAATGCATATTAAAATATTTTATATCAAGTTCTTTTAATTCTGAATTCATTTCATATATAAACTTTACCCATGAATTCCTTATATATTCTACATTTTCACAAGTGTTTAATTCCATAGGTAAATGAATCCCTATACTTATGTTATTTCTTTTAAATTCATCTTTATATAATAGAACTTTTTTACACTCAATTAAATTATCTATACCTATTTCTATATGATTTATATTTTTATTTGTTTTACATATACAAATAGCTCGATCTATTTCATGAACCAAAGCAGATATTCCTAATTTCATTTTAAACTCCTATGAAACTTTACCAATTTTATTGAAAGGTAATAGTCTAATCACAACTTTCCCCATTATATCACTTTCTTTTACTATTCCGACCTCAGGATCTCTACTATCCATGCTGTTACCTCTGTTGTCTCCCATTGCAAATATATATCCCTTTGGAATAGTTGTGTCTATTTCACCTTCAGTTTTTTGACCATGTATATAAGGTTCATTTTGAAGCTTTCCATTTATATACACATCTCCATTTGTAATCTTAAGTTGGTCCCCAGGAACACCTATAACTCTTTTTACTAAATCTTTTTCTTTTCCATTAGCTTGTACTAAATCAGATTTAAAAACTATAATATCTCCTCTTTGAGGCTCTTTATGATTATAGGCAACTCTATTTATTATTAAATAGTCTTTTTCCTCAAGTGTTGGGTACATTGATGAGCCTTGTACTAATGTAGGTCTAACAAAGTGAGTTATTACAAGTGCTATGACTAGTGAGGTAACTATTATTTTTATCCATTCTATTATTTCCTTTTTAACATTTGCGCTCAAATTCACCATCTCCTCCATGTTCTACATACTTAGATAAAAGTTCTATAACTATATCATTTATATGTTCATACTTTTTAGTATTTATTCCCAAATCTAAAAGTTCACACGCCTTTATCAAGTCATAAACAACTTCCATAGGACTTCCATAAATGTTTTCAATATCTTCCTTACTTACACCTCTAAATCCATGGCCTACAGGGCTTTCATTTCTAAGTCTTATTAAATTTTCAAGCTTTTCACTATTTAGTATTTCAAGAACTCGGTCCATCCTTTTAGTTTGTTTTAGATATCTTTTTATATACTGAGTTACACCATGTATAAGATTACCATTATATATATTATACTTCTTTTTTAGTGTATATAGTATATTTTTCTTAGATACCATATTGCCATGCATTGATACCGTATACCTTTTACCTTCTTTGGTATTAACAAATATATATTTAAATAAAGCTTCTTTTAATCTATACAGTCTTCCTAAAAAATCTATATATTCTTCATTAACAATTTGAATTTTTATATTTTCAATTAACTCTGATAGTATATCTTCAGGTTCTCCTTTATTTAAATTTTCTAAATTAGTTATAAGATTTTTAATTTCTTTTCTCTCCAGCATTTGTTCACTTAAATTTTTAGTAAGTTTAAGTGCCGTTTTAAAATCAAAATTAGTAGCATATTTACATGATTTTAATAAATAATATAAATCTCCACTCTCTATTCCGCATTCAATTAATATATCTAAAACACCATCGTAATCATATCTTTGCAAAAACTTAGATATTACTAACTCTTGACTTTTGTTTATATAACTCATAAAATCACTCCTATTTATTTTTTATGTTTATGTTTCCTTTTCTTTAATCTTAAAAAACGTCTTCTAGCATAATCTGTGTATTCATCTAACTTATCTAAGCTTATTTTCCATAAATAAATTAAGTAAATAACAAAACATATAGAAGCCCATGTCGTTTTTATCATAGCTAAAACATCAAATACTCCATGTAAAACTATCGGTATTAAAATCAGCTTAGCTAAAAATACTTTTCTCACTTTAGGCTTATCCAAATTAAACTTATACATAGATAAGTAATATCCCATATTTATTGCAAATAAAACATGTGCAGGAATAGATATTACAGCTCTAGCTAATCCAATTTGCAATAAGTTTAATTGGTTGCCATGAAAAATATAAATAAGATTTTCTATTGTAGCAAATCCAAGAGTCGTAAATATACTGTAAACTATTCCATCTAATTTTTCTGTATAATGCCTACTTCTTAAAGTATAAGGAATTAAAATCATAATTTTTAAAATTTCTTCTGTTGCAGCTGCTACTACAAATGCAGTGTAAATTAAATTTAAATGTGAATTATCAATCTTAGCTTTAAGTAATATATCTTCAATAGCTATTGCAGGTATACTTATCAATGTACCTATAAAAAATAATCTTATAAGTACCTTTATAGGTTCTTTATCATATTTATCTTTTATATATATCCATATTAAAATCGCTATTGTAGGCGCTAGAGATATTATTAACAAGTCTAATTTCATTTTTTGTATTACCTTTCTTTTTTATCATTCATATTATATTATTTCCAAATATCTTAACAAAATAATACCTTTATTCATACTATGTATAGATAAGTTGATTTTATATAAGAAAGGAGTTTTTTTATGCAAGATGGTTTTTTAACTGTTAGCGTGGTAGATAGCACTACTAACTTTCCAGTTGTAGGTGCAAACGTAAATGTATACTCCGTCGGAGATGACAATAAAGCCTCGACAGTAATTTATCAAAATTTAAAAACTGATATCTCCGGTCAGGTTGTTGGCTTAAATCTAGCTGCTCCAGATTTAATATATTCTCAACAACCAAGTGATGTAAGACCTTACAGTCAATATATAGTAGAGGTTATCAAAGATGGATACGAAACAATTATAATTAATGGTACACAAGTTTTAGCAACGGTTATAGCTCAACAAGGTATCCAAATGATACCTCGTCAAAGAAGTAAACGCTTATATAGTAGACAAAACGAAATAGTAGTTGATATAGGCGCTCATACATTATGGGGTACTTATCCTCCTAAGATTCCTGAAAGTGACCTAAAACCTATCCCACCTCCAACAGGGTTCGTTGTTTTAGATAATCCAGTAGTCCCAGAATTTGTAGTTGTTCATGATGGCTTGCCTGAAAATAAAAATGCTCCTGACTATTGGGTGTATTTTAAAGACTATGTAAAAAATGTTGCTTCTTCAGAGATTTATTCTACATGGCCAACAGAAACAATACTAGCTAATGTAATAGCGATTGTTTCATTTACATTAAATAGAGTTTTTACTGAATGGTATAGAAGTAAAGGTTACTCATTTACCATTACTTCAACTACAGCTTATGACCACAAATATATTCACGAAAGAAATGTATTCGATACTATAAGCATTGCTGTAGACGAAGTTTTCAACACTTTTATAAAAAGACCTCCAACCGCTAGACAGCCTTTGTTAGCACAATATTGTGATGGAAATAAAACTCAATGTCCTGGTCAAATGACTCAATGGGGAAGTAAAAATTTAGGAGATCAAGGCCTTAGTTATGAAGAAATTTTAAGAAAGTTTTATGGTGAAAGTATAGTCCTTGAAAAAGCTCCTGTAGTAAGTGGAGTTCCTGTATCATTCCCTGGCGAAGCTCTAAAAGTAGGCTCTTCAGGTAAAGATGTTAGAACAATTCAAAATCAATTGAATGCTATTTCTAAGGGATATCCTGCAATTCCTAAAGTTAAAGAAGATGGAGTATTTGGTCAAGATACTGCAGACTCTGTTAAAGTATTTCAAGGTATATTTGGATTACCTCAAAGCGGAATTGTAGACTTTAAAACATGGTATGAACTTTCTAGAGTTTATGTTGCAGTTACAAAAATAGCTTCTTTAAATCCAACAATTTAATCGAAAAATTTAAATAGTGTAGTAATATTACTACACTATTTAAATATATTTATATATTTTTCATTTAAAATGTGATTTATTTTATCTGCACTTATTCTAAACTCTGGAATTCCACCTGCAAAAGGAGCTATCTCATACAAATCAAAATATATAACTAACTTATCATCTTGAATGTAAAATTTTTGATTTTCAGAAATTGATTTAAAACTATACTCTTGTTTATTCTCTTTTATTTCATCCCTTATTAAACCATTTATAACCTTCTTATAATCTGAGTTTTCTTTAAATAAATCTTTTAAATTTAAGTTTTGTCCGTTTTCTATAAATATATTATAGGACCTATTCTCATAGTATCCATGAGCCCCTCCACTATATTGGTAAATTTTAATTAAAATACTTAGCATTGAATCACTATTTTTTTTAACATCAAAATCTACATTATATATATACGGAGTTATATATTCTTTAGGTGTATTTTTTAAAAAGTCTTTAGCTTCTTCTTCTACTTCAAAATATCCATTCATTATGTCATTTTTTATAAGTTCATTTATATTTTTTTCAATATTTTTATTTTCAGTTATTACGATTGGTACGTTTATTATGCTATTTATATACTCATTGTTTTTAGTTATAGTTTGAGTATCTATTTGTGCTACTATAGGATTTGTGTTTATATCTTTTATTTTATTATTAAATACTGTAACTGGAATTTTAAAATCATAAATGTTTTTCCTATTACTAATTTGGTATGGATTAAAATATACACATATACCTTCATTAGTTATATAGTAATTTGTATATTTATCTATTTTAATTTTATTTTTATCTATTTTAATATTTTTTTTATTAGCATCATTAATAATATAATTTTCTATTGTATCTTTATAATCTTGATTATTTTTCAAGAAGTTGTCTAGATATATTCTTTGTCCTGTTTTTAAATCAAATACATAACTATCTTTTATTCTTTCATATTTTTTATTTTTAATATATACATCTTTATATATAAGAATATTTAATACATTTTTATCTTCAAATACCACATGATAATTTATGTCTATTTTCTCGCCTCTATAATTTTTAGAAACATCTTTTTTTTGTTTTTTTAAATTAATAAATTCATTTATATTTTTTCTTATATATGTATTTATATATCTTTCTATATCTTTATCCTCATAGTCTACAACTGGCATATTTACATTAAATTTAAGTCCTCCATAATCAATACTACTTTTATCTGCTATTATCTTTACAGTTTTAAAACCTTGTATTATTGATGTTTTTATTTCATTGATACTCATATTTTCATTTAATTTTAAATTTATAAAAATAGCAGAAATTGATACAATTGTAATTATAATTAAGGATATAATCTTTTTTATATTTACCATAGTATATATTCCTCCTGTTGCATAATATATAGTATGTGATTTATAAGTAAAAAATATTATACCTATATTTTGTAATACAATTTATTTTTCTTAATTTACTAACAAACATATACTTTTTTAAGCATAAAAAAAGCCTTAAAGTTAAACTTTAAGGCTTTTTATTTATCTTCCTAATATTTTATTAATTTGTTGTTTGTATGCGTCAGCTTTAGCTCCGTATATAACTTGGATTCCTTTACCAACTTCCATAACCCCAACAGCACCAAGTTCTTTAAATCTAGTTTTTTGAACTTTAGAAGTATCTTTTACTTCAACTCTTAGTCTAGTTATACATGCATCTACAGAAACTATATTTTCAGCTCCTCCTAATGCCTCTAAAACATATGGTGCATTTTCTTCTATTTCACTATTAGCTGATTTCCCACCTTTTTCTGCTTGATAATCAGCTTTTGTATATAATTTTGTTTCTTCTTCATTTTCATCTCTACCTGGAGTTTTTAAGTTTAATTTAAGTATTAAAGTCTTGAATAAGAAGTAGTAAACTACTGCATATACAGCTCCTACCATTATAACTCTTAACCAGTTAGTTGGAACTCCTGCTCCTGCTGGAAGTATTCCGAATAATGCGAAGTCTATAAATCCTCCAGAGAATGTCATTCCTATAAATACATTTAATACATCCATTAATAAGAATGAAATACCTGCAAGTATACAGTGAACTCCATATAAAACTGGTGCAACAAATAAGAATGTAAATTCTAATGGTTCAGTTATACCTGTTAAGAAAGATGTAACTGCTGCTGATAATAATAAACTTCCAACAACTTTTTTCTTACTTGGAGCAGCTGTATGATACATTGCTAATGCTGCTGCAGGTAATCCAAACATCATGAATGGGAATTTACCAGCCATAAATCTTGTTGTTCCTGCTACTATTCTTGACATAGTTTCTGGTGAAGCTCCTACTAAATCCTGCATACTTCCTAATTGTGCAAAGTATGCATAGTTTGCACCTTGAACTGTTTGCCAAGCTCCATCTATTAAAACGTGACCATCAACAAAAGAACCAAACCAGAATGGTGTATAGAATACATGGTGTAATCCAAATGGTATTAATGATCTTTCTATAACTCCGTAGAAGAATGTTCCTACTGCACCTGCATTGTTAACTCCTAATGCTATAAATGCTATTCCATCTTGAACAAATGGCCAAACAAATGCAAGTATTCCACCTACAATTGCCATAGCTATTGAAACTACTATTGGAACAAATCTTGATCCTGAGAAGAATCCTATAACTTGTGGTAATTGTATATTGTAATATTTATTGTGTAAAGTAGATGTAACTATACCAGTTATAATACCACCAAATACAGACATATTAAGTGTGTATATACCTAATGTTGTAGTTACATATGTTGCATACTGAGCTGGAGTGCTATCTGGAGTTATAACTCCTAATTGTGTAACTCCTAATCCAAGTAATACACCTATAACTTTATTCATTATTAAGAATCCAAATACTGAAGCAAGTGCTGATGTACCTTTATCCTCTTTTGCAAGTCCTACTGCTGTACCAACTGCAAATAATAGAGGTAAGTTTCCAAATACTATATCTCCTACACCTTGCATTATCTGTAAAATTACTGTTACTGCAGGTATAGATACAAATGCTATTAGTGGTTGGTATATAGCTGGCGCATTTTGTAATGCTGCTATATTAAGAAGTGCTCCACCAACTCCTAATAATATCCCTGCAACAGGTAATGCTGCTATTGGAAGCATTATTGCTTTACCTATTCTTTGTAAAAATTGAAGCATATTATAATTCCTCCTTAATTTTTTAGTATGACTAATCAAATTAAATTTAAATTAACATTTTATACATATTACTATGATAAATAAAAAAGAGCTAAAATATTCATATTTTTACGTATTATAAAATAATCGTATAAATACAAATATATTAGCTCTTGCCTGCTTTACCAGTAACACGCTCATTTATTAAGTATATGTTAATTATAGCATCTAATTTAAACTTTGTAAACAGTTTCCCGACTTTTTTCTACATTATTTTTTTGTTTTTGTTATTAGTCTATCAATGTGTAGTGTAATGAATCCTATTTCATTTTCACTTAGCTTTATATCATAATTTTCATTTAAATAATTGCATAATGTTTCAGATATATTGTATGAGTTCTTTAACTTTTCCTTTATATGATCTAATAACATATTTTCTTCTGAAATTCCTTTTACAGCTCTATTTATAGCTAGCCTTAAATGTATTATCAGCCTATTATAATATATAGAATCTTTGCATATATTTATACCTAATTCTTTTTCTAAAAAATCAATAGCTTCTTTAATTATTATAGCTTGCTTAGCACTATCAACAACTTTTGTTTTATTTAATATTCCATTTATATGCATCGTTACAAACGCAACTTCATCTTCTGTTAAATTTATACCTAGTGCTCTATTTATAAAATCAATTATATCTTTAGCTAAATCCCACTCATATTCATATAGAGTTTTTAATTCTGCCTTAAATTGATTTTCTAAATATATATTGTCAAAGTATCTTTCTATAGCAAATACTAAGTGGTCTAACAATGCCATATGAGATTTATCATTCATATCCACATTTATACTATTATCTAATATAGATAAACTTTCTGTGGCAACACCAATATAGGTTGGATTTATAGAGTTATATAATTCTTCTATATTTTTATATCTATCTTCATTTATAACAAATATTTTTTCAATTTTATTAGTATCTTTAAAAATTGAATTTACAGTTGCCTTAAATCCAATTCCACTTCCTACTAAAATGTACTCTTTATTTTGATTTTCTTCTACGCATAAGATAACATTATTATTGAAGCTCTTTATAATTTTGTACATATATGCCCTCCTAACTATAGACTATGTGAGAGTTGAATTAAATATGGTTTTCCCATATATAAATATACAATATTTCATACTTTAAGTATACCTGTTTATTTATAATTAATCGCTAAATTTACATAATATTAAATATTTTTATAAAACTTTTTTTATCCAAAACAAAAATCTAATTTAATATTTTATTTTCATTTTTGTCCTTTTAGGGTATAATATGCATTAGGTATATACATAACTTTTTAACAATCTTGTTATTGTTATTAAAGTTAATTTTCTTATGGAGGTTTTTAATATGTTAGTTTCAGCTAAAGAAATGTTAAACAAAGCTAGAGAAGGTAAATATGCTGTTGGTCAATTCAACATAAATAACTTAGAGTGGACTAAAGCAGTATTACTTACAGCTCAGGAAAACAATTCTCCAGTTATACTAGGGGTATCTGAAGGTGCTGGTAAGTACATGGGTGGATATAAAACTATAGTTGGTATGGTTAATGGAATGTTAGAAGAATTAAATATAACAGTTCCAGTAGCTCTACATTTAGATCATGGTAGTTATGAAGGAGCATTAAAAGTAATAGAAGCAGGATTCTCTTCTGTAATGTTTGATGGTTCTCATTATTCTATTGAAGAAAATATAGAAAAAACAAAAGAAGTAATAAAAATAGCAAATGCTAAGGGGATATCTGTAGAAGCAGAAGTTGGTTCTATAGGTGGAGAAGAAGATGGTGTTGTTGGTGCTGGTGAAATAGCTGACCCTAATGAATGTAAGTTAATAGCTGATTTAGGTGTTGATATGTTAGCAGCTGGTATAGGAAACATACATGGTCAATATCCAGAAAATTGGGCTGGATTAAACTTTGATGCTTTAGAAGCTATAAACAATGTTACAGGAGACATGCCATTAGTTTTACATGGTGGAACAGGTATACCTGCTGATATGATAAAAAAAGCTATATCTTTAGGTGTTTCTAAAATAAACGTTAATACAGAGTGTCAATTAGCTTTCGCTGCTGCTACTCGTAAATATATAGAAGAAGGAAAAGACCTACAAGGTAAAGGTTTTGACCCTCGTAAAGTTTTAGCTCCAGGATTTGAAGCTATAAAAGCTACTGTTAAAGAGAAAATGGAATTATTCGGTTCTATAAACAAAGCTTAATATATAAATTGAAAGCTATCTCACAAATTGAGATAGCTTTTTTTATTTATATTATTTTAATTTTTCTTATATAATTTTACAATTGTTTCAACATGAGGAGTATTTGGGAACATGTCCATGCATTTAACCTTTTCTACCTCATATCCATATTTTTTAAACTCTACTAAGTCTAATACTAAAGTTTTTGGATTACAAGATATATAAACTATTTCTTTAGAATCAAATTTTGATATATCTCTTATAGCATCTTTATGAACTCCTGGTCTTGGTGGATCTACTATTATTATATCTGGCTTAGCTTTTAATTTATTAACTGTTTTAGCTACATCACCTGCTATAAATTCACAATTTGTTAAGTTGTTTAACTTTGCATTTTTATTTGCAGCTTCAACAGCTTCCTCTATAATCTCTATACCATAAACTTTTTTAGCTTTCTCAGCCATAACTTGTCCTATTGTTCCAGTCCCACTATATAAGTCAAATACTACTTTATCATTATGTTCCCCGACAAACTCTCTAGCTATTTTGTATAATTCTTCAGCACCTTTAGTGTTTGTTTGGAAGAATGAGAATGGAGATATTTTAAATTTAAGACCTAAAAGTTCCTCTTGTATATAATCTCTTCCATGTAAAACTATTAGTTCATCGCAATTAACTGCATCTGCTAACCCGTCATTTATTGTGTGTAATATACTTACTAAATCAGCTTTTAAGTCTAAGTTTAGAAGCATATCTTTATATTCTGTCATGTCGAAATCTTCTTGAGATGATGTAACGATGTTAACCATCATTTCATTTGTGTTTATACCTTTTCTTACTACAAGATTTCTTAAATAACCTTTATGACTCATGTTTCTGTAATAAGGTGTATTCTTTTCGTTAAAATATTCTACTGTAGATGTTAAAACATTTATAAAGTCATTGTCTACTAAAAAACATCCATCAACAGTTAAAATATCAATATGCTTTCCTTTTTTGTGTAATCCTAAAGTTAATGGTCCATCTTTCATTTCATCCCCGAAAGTATACTCCATTTTGTTTCTATATTCTTTAGTTTGAGGGCTTTGCTCGATACCTTGGAAGTTAAATCCAAATATATCTTGCTCTAAAAATAAATCCATTACTTGTCTTTCTTTTATTTCTAATTGTTTTTCATAAGGTACAGATAAAATACTACATCCACCACATACGTTAAAATGCTTGCATGGTGTTTCAGTCTCTAGTGGTGAACTTTCTAAAAGTTCCATCATTTTTACTTCCGCTTTTCCACTTTTAGTTTTTTTAACTGAAGCCTTAACTTTTTGTCCAGTTATGCCGCCTTTCATATATATGTCTCTATTTCCTAAACGACTTACTGACGTTCCTCCAAATTCCATTTTATCTATCTCAAATTCTATGATATCTCTTCTTTTCACTCTTTAATCCTCCGTATACAAAATTATCTTTCTTCTATTAATTTAACTTCTTCTTCTGTTAATTCTCTATATTCTCCCAACTCTAAACTTTCATCTAAATTTAGTTTTCCCATAGAAAGTCTCTTTAAGTACGTAACTTTTTTGTCTACACTTTCAAACATCCTTTTTACTTGATGAAACTTGCCTTCATGTATAGTAAGTTCTATTTTAGATACGTCTCCGCTTTCAAGAATAATAAGTTCTGCTGGCATAGTTTTATAGCCATCATCTAATATTACGCCTTCTTTAAAAGCTTTTATATCATCTTCTGTTACAACTCCATCAATTTCTGCAAAGTAAGTTTTAGGAACATGACTCTTTGGTGATAAAACCCTATGTGATAATTGTCCATCATTAGTTAATACTAATAACCCCTCAGTATCCTTGTCTAACCTTCCTACTGGAAACGGTTCAAATGCTAATGATTTCTTATCTATTAAATCTAAAACTATAGGATCATGTTTATCAAAAGTAGCTGATATATATCCATCTGGTTTGTTTAACATTAAGTATATAAATTCTTTATATTCTATAGTTTCTCCATCAAAATTTATGATATCTTTATCCGTATCAACTTGAAGACCCGGGTTATTTTCTATTTTACCATTTACTTTAACTAGTCCGTTTTTGCAATCTCTCTTTATTTCAGCTCTACTTCCATAGCCTAGGTTAGAAAGTACTTTATCTAATCGTTGTTTTTTAGCCATAATCTGTACCTTCCTTTAAAAATGTTCTCCATTTTCATAATACTTTTCTTTCTCAAAAACTGTAAAAGCTAAATCCATACTTTCTACATCTAAATTATTTCTTATACTATCAGTTATAATTTTAGCAACTACATCTTGAACTTCCTGTCCTCTATCAAACCATGCAACTTCTACAAAAGGGTATATATCTGCAATCTTCCCATCTCTTATAGCAACTGACTTTATACACTCTATTTCAAAATAATCTCTTGGACATTTAACTGCTTCAACTAATTTATCTATCATATTCTCGCTTATTTTACATACATCAGTTTCATTTATTCCTCTTATTTTTATTTGTGGCATCCCATTTCCATCCTTTCTTTTATTTTTATTCATCTTATTTTATAGGTATTATTATACTTTTAATTTTTCATTATTACAATTTATATTCTTTTACATTAAAATGGGGGTGTCTTAAATGTTTTTATTTAAGGCATCCCCAAAACTATTTTTAGCTATAAAATTTAGAATCTCCATTTAATTGTTTTTTTCCTATTAAATCAGTCAAGCTAGTAAGTGATGCAATGCTTATATCTTTAAAGCTTATTACAAACACCAACTTAAAATCTGTAAATGTTTCATCTATACTATACACATTAAAAAAGCATCTTATATCATCATTTAAATACTGTTCTCTTAAATCCGACTCAATTTCATCTGTAATATCTTTTACAAAAGCTCTTACATCTTCAAATAATATTTGAAATTCTTCTACAGTAGCTTCTTCACCTAGCTCTTCAAGTAGTTCATTAATCTCTTCTACTGAAAACATACTATCATCTAACTGACAATCAAATGCCATTATGCTGTCTTCTTTTATATCTTTAGATATATCTTGAACACTAATAAAGTCTTCACGTTCACTTAACATGTGTTTTATATCTTTACTTTTTATACTTATTGTTTGTTTTTTATTATTTATTTTAACTTCTAACAACTATCTAGCCCCCCACTTTAAGTTTATTGGAGACTTAATATAAATGCCTTTATATCATCCCAATTTTTTACTCTTATTATATTTTCATTTTCAATATTCTTGTTATAATTATTGTCTAATAATAATACAGTTAATCCTTCAGATGCCAATTGTTCAGCATTACTTGGATTATCTTCTATAAATATATTACATTCTAATTCTTTTGCTTTACTAACTTTGTAATCACTTCCTAATAAGTGTACATCTATATATCCTAAATCATTATCAGATAGCCATCCTGTAGTTATATCCTTCAATATCTCACTTCTAGCTGTAACAAAGTACAAATTATGATTTTCATTTAATTCCTTTATAACTTCTTTAGCTCCATCTACAACATTAGCTTCTTTGTAAGCATGTATGAAATCAGTGTGGAATGATTGTAATAAATCATCTAGTTCAACTTGATATAATTCTTCTAACTTATGTGTTACACAATCTTCTTCTGTTATTTTTTTATTGTACATATCATTTAAGTACGGAATAAAATGATATGGATTAGTTATCGTTCCATCTATATCTATGCATATATTTAACTTTCCCATTTTTACCTCCAAATAAAACTTTATATTATTGTAGTTAACACATTATAACATACTAGATATTATAAATCAAAATAACACTATTTAGTATATGTTTGTGTTTTAAAAAAATTCACTTTGGTTACTTATATGTCTAAATAATCTATACTTCTAAGCGTAAAAAATTCACTTCGTTCATATCGCTCAAATTCCATGTCGTCAACGTCCACTCGGTAAACTCGTGTCCCGTTACTCAAACGACTTCGTCCGTTGCTCAAAAAGCTTTTTTACGCTCAAAGTATATAATCTTGGTATAAATAACTTTTATAGGTTATCTACACTTTTTAGTAAGTATCCTCTTCTTAAGCGTAAAAAAAGCTTGTACAATACAAGCTTTTTATGTTCTACGTTAAACATTATATCAAATTTCTATAAACTTTTTATTGTATCTACAAAATTTTTAATTTCCTTATCAGATAAGCTAAGATATTCTTTTATCTGACTTATATACTTTAAGTTTTTTGTTTTTAACATTGTTTGTGCACATTCCATAGCTTTGCCCCTTAAAATATAAGCCTTTTGTACACATATTTTAGAATATTCTAATTGGTTAGTAGCATCTTCATTAGAAAGTTTAGGCACTTCCATGTCTTCATAAGTTTGCACTACTTCATCACACATTTCTTTAGCATATTCAACATCTTTTTTAGCTTTGTTTATAGTGTTAACATTTATATCTAAATTTTTAGTATTTGGAAGGCATTCCCTCATAGGTACTAATGCTTTTCTTTCTATTTTATATATTTCACTTTTAAAGTTTTGTACTGTCTCTTTATCACTTTTTTGCATAGATACACTATCTACTTCATTTGTATTAGATTCTTCTTTCTTAGAATCATTTTCTGTATTTGATGATTGCTTTTCACTATTTTCAACTTTCTTAGTTTCTTTTAACTCCGATTGTTTAGCTTCTATTTTTTCATTTCTATATTTGCTTTCTTGGTTATCTTCATACTGTTCATTAAAAGCATAACTTCTATATTCTAAAATTTCTTCTATTTTATTTATCGTACTTATATATATGTTACAGATTACTATAACAGTGGCAACTACTACATACATACCTCCATATATACTCGCCCTTTTAAAATCTTCTTTGTTTTTAAATAAGATCCATAAAGGCAATATATATAAAAGTAAAATTACTAATGCCCATCTCACATTAACAACTCCTTTACCTAAAGTTTATATTTCAGGTTTGATATATTAATAGTATTTACCATATTTTATTAATTAATCCATAATTTTTATCAAATTAAAATCTACATAATCACAAGATACCAAATTATATTCAACTTCATTTCTAATTCCCTTTAATCCCATTTTAAATGATTCTTTTCCATGTAAATGCCCATATACCACTTTTGCAACTCCGTAAGACTCATATATTTCTGTAAATAAAGATGGATCTAATTTATCATTAGTCGGTGGGTAATGTGTTATAACTATTATCTTTTTAAATCCAGCCTTCTTAGCTGCATCTAAAGAAAGTTTTAGTCTATGAGCTTCTCTTTTATAAATTTTTTCATCATCTTCTGTAAATTTAACATCATTAGGGCATATCCATCCTCTAGTTCCACAAATTGCATATTCTTCATATTGATAAAAGTTATTTTGTAAGAAACTCATATCATCATATAATTTATTTAATTTTGCTACTGTCGTCCACCAATAATCATGGTTTCCTTTTACATATATCTTTTTTCCAGGAAGATTATGTATTATATTTAAATCTTCTTCTGCCTCGTTCATATTTATAGCCCAAGATGTATCTCCAACAATTAATACTGTATCTTCTTCATTAACTTTACTTTTCCAACTATTAATTATCTTCTCTTCGTGATTGTCCCAGTTATCTCCAAATATGTTCATAGGCTTATTAACAGCAGTTGAAAAATGTAAATCTCCTATTGCATATAAACTCATGTTAATGTCCTTTCTAAATTATATTTGATTTTCTTAAGCGTAAAATTCGCTTTGCTCATGTCGCTAACGACTTCGTCCGTTGCTCAAAAACTTTTTTACGCTCAAAACATATAATATTGATATAAATAAGTGTTATAGATTTTCCATATATTTTTAATAATCATAATTTTCTTAAGCGTAAAAAAAAGAAGCGAGATTACTACCCTCTTCTTTTTTTATTATACCCTTCTAAAAGGGTATCTATCTCATTTTTTAAAGCTAGTATTTCAGTTATATCTCTTTCCGTATCAATCCTATCTAATCTTCTTTGATATACTATAGCTTTATGAGTTTCACCTAAATCGTAAAGCTCTTGTATTTTTCCTAAAACATCTCTAACCGTTATAGATTTAACTTGATACATAACTTGAGCTTTCATTATATGCTCTCTAATTTCGCTCATCTCTTGATCTAGTAAAAATGCTGCATCAGCCGCTCTTCTCAATCTCATAGCTAAATCCTCTGGTATATAGTGTTCATATTTATATTTTAAAGAATGCTCTATCGTAGCCCAAAAGTTCATAGCTAGAGTTCTTATTTGAATTTCACATAGAATTTCTTTATATCCTAACGCAGTGTTTATAGGATATCTTATTATTACGTGGTAACTTCTATATCCACTATCTTTAAAGTTTTCAATATAATCCTTTTCGTAGACTATCTCCATATCATTTCTTGATTTTATAAGATCTACTATAGTATATATATCTTCAACGAATTGGCACATTATCCTTATTCCAGCTATATCTTCCATATCTTCCAAATTAGCAATATCTAGCCTCTTTGCTTTTGATATTATAGATGAAATTTTTTTAGTTCTTCCTGTTACAAACTCTATAGGAGAATACTCTCCTCTTTTTAGAAACTCTTTTCTTGTATTTTTAAATTTAACTTTCAGTTCTTCCACAGCGTGTTCATAAGGAACAAGTATCTTATCCCACTTTTCGTATTCCATTATTTCTCACCCTTTATTTTCAGATTTGTCAACTTCTATATTTTAACATAAATTATATTCATTTTGTATAATAAAGAACATCTCCATCTTCTATAAAATATTTAATTTCACCTAATTTATTTAGGTAACTTATCATTCCAACCAACGTTGACTTAAAGAAGTGATATTCCTTGTAATTATAACTTAAATTATTTTCATTCAATATAATTTTCAAAATAGACTCTAAGCTTGTAGGCTCTTTCATTATATTTCTTATTTGATTTAAATATTTATTTACTGACTCTCTATGTTTATTTAATAAGTCTAATGTTTCAAATTTATCTAACTCTTTTTTACAATGACCCAACACAGCATATTCAAAGTCTATTGTCTGTAATAAATCCAATGAATTTAAATATGCTTCTACATCAAATATGAATAATAAATCAAACTTATATAAAAGTTCCTCGCCTACCAGCATGTCTCCTAAAAAAAGTACCTTGTCTTTAGTTAGCACTCCTATTGAACCAGCTGTATGGCCTTTTAAATCAATTATTTCTATATATTCGCCATTTATATGTAATTTTCCTGGTTTTATGGTCCTATCTATACTTACATTTTTCATATTTTTACTCATTAATATATTATCAAAAAATTCATTAGTATTTCCACCCATTATATATGTAGAAAATAAGATAGGATTATCTATATACAACTTTGAATAGAAACTAGACATATTTACTAAATTAGGGTATTTTTCTTTAAATTGATATCCCGCTCCATAGTGATCATTGTGTTCATGCGTATTTATCATCCATTTTATGGTTATTCCTTCTTTTTCTAAATCTCTAATTATATTTCTAGGTCTAACACCTGGAAGCCCTGGATCTATAATCAAAGCACTTTTGTCACTAAACACATAAACCCCAGTGTTTGTTCCTCCTCTTATGTAAAAAGAGTTTCCTTTTATATTTTTAAATCTCATTAGAATCACCTTACAATACTATTGTTTTTAATCTATCTAAAGCACACTTTCTTACGCTCTCATCTTTTGATACTCTTATTTTTATATTATAAGCTGTATCTTCGTATAATAATGATTCTATAAAATACTCTACGATACCTCTATCCTTGAATTCTATATTCATTATTCCTTTTGAATAAATTTTCGAATCTAATACCATCATAGAATCTGCAAAGTTAAGTCTTTCATCTTTTCTCAAATATCTATTGTTTGGTTTAAATGATTCACAGTAATTTATTTTAAAATTCACAACATCATTATTAATTTCAAATTTATATTTATCTTTTATTAAAGATGCATACTCTTTATTTCTATTACTTATATTTTCTAAGTTTGAGTTATAGTCTTCTTTTGTCCAGTGTCCATATATTCTGCAATTTAAAGGTCTCACTTCATAAATTAAGCATCTATTATTTTCATCTTTAAATGGACAAGGACTCTTTTTTAAATATTCTAAGAAATAATAATCTATAACCTTACTCAAACATTTTTTTCTTAAATCTTCATCAAGGCTTAAATAATGGTATATATTTATAAATTCAATTAAATTTATACCTACTGATTCCATACAACAATTACCACACCCTGTACAATTTCCATTAGGTACAGATTCATATACTTTATTTAACTCATCTATTAACTTATTTTCTTTTGCAAAATTTATGCTTTTCTCTATATCAATCTTTTTTAGGCTAGCCATTATTAATACTCCTTGTTATAATTATTAGGTTAATACAAACACTTATTATAACATATTTTTTCGAAACTTATTAGGAGGTACTTTTATATGAATAGATATACAAAAGTTATAAATATGATGGAAAGTTACTATACAAAAGATTATGAAAAGAAGAAAAAAAACGTAACTAAAGTTAGGGAAGTAAGAGAAGATACTGTTAGAAAATTCTTCTTACAAGGTGATTGCGAAGTTTTAGTAATATTAGAAGATAGCGGCAGAGAAATACTATTAGATGACTTTTCTTCAGAAGAAGATATAAAGAAATACTTAGGCCCTAAATTTATAAATAAAAAATAATTCTTTCTCCCTAAAATTTTAGGGAGTTTTTTTGATTTTTGTGTTATAAAACTCAAAATTGAGGTAATAATATAATATATAAATATTTAAACAATATTTAACTCAATCTCCCCAATTGTGAGCTTTCGTTCCCCCGATGAAAGCTCTTTTTTATTATAATATTGATATTTAAAATTTTTGGAGTATAATAGTTTATTAATAACTATTAAGGAGTTGTTGTTTATGATTAAAATAGGAAATTTAAATTTAGATACAGAATTTGACTATAGAATTATAAGAGAGGAAGATAACGATATAGACTTATTTATTGATATTAATTATAGAAGCTTAGATATAGATTGTGGAGATAGTAGCATTTTCTTTGCATCAAGGTTACAATTTCCATTCGTTAGATCAATAATACTTAGATTCAATAAATTAAATAATTTAATGACAGTACATCTTATGAGAGATATTGATTTATTCTCTGCATTCGCAAACTTTGAAATTGATTACTCAAATTCAAGTATATCTATTAAAAACGATAAAGAAAAAGTAATTTTTACTAAACAAGCACTATAATTGTAAATAAATAAGGGGGCCTTAATAGGCCCCTTTATTTATTACTTATACTCAAAGTATAGTATACCATTCTCTACTAGTCAATTTGTTTTCTGAAAATTCTCATTTCTTATTTTTTATCAACTTTTCCAAATGCAGTTAAGTATATATCTTTTAATTCTGATACAAGTGGATATCTTGGATTAGCTGGTGTGCATTGATCATCAAATGCATCTAAAGCTAACTTATCAACTGCAGCTTCAAAATCTTTTCCACTTACTCCACATTCAGCAATTGTTCTTGGTATATTAAGTTCAACTAATAATTTATTTACAGCATCTATTAAACTAGCAACGCCCTCTTCTGTAGTTTTAGCTTTTAACCCTACGTATCTTGCTATTTCAGCATACTTCTTATCAGCTACAAATGATTTATATTTAGGGAATGCTGAGAACTTAGTTGGTTTAGTTGCATTATATCTTATAACATATGGTAATAATATTGCATTAGATCTACCATGTGATATATGGAATTCTGATCCTAATTTATGAGCTAATGAGTGATTTATTCCTAAGAATGCATTTGCAAATGCCATACCTGCCATACATGATGCATTGTGCATTTTTTCTCTTGCCTCTTTGTCACCACCATCTTTATATGCTCTTGGAAGATATTCAAATACCATTTGTATAGCTTTTATAGCTAATGCATCTGTATAGTCTGTAGCCATTACTGACACATACGCTTCTATTGCATGAGTTAATACGTCTACTCCTGTATCTGCTGTAACAGCTTTAGGAACTGTCATAACAAAGTTAGGATCTATTATTGCTATATCTGGAGTTAGCTCATAATCTGCTAAAGGATATTTTACGTTATTAACTTTATCTGTTACTACTGCAAAAGATGTAACTTCTGAACCTGTTCCTGAAGTTGTAGGTATAGCTACCATTTTTGCCTGTCTTCCTAATTTAGGGAACTTAAATACTCTTTTTCTTATATCCATAAATCTTAGTCTTAAATCATCAAAGTTCACTTCAGAATTTTCATAGAATAACCACATACCTTTAGCTGCATCCATTGATGATCCTCCACCTAAAGCTATTATAGTATCCGGTTTAAATTGTCTCATAACATTTGCCCCATTTAATACTGTATCTACTGATGGATCTGGTTCTACATCTGAAAATACTTCTATCATAACTGGGTTGTTTCTCTTTCTTAAATGATAAGTTAATTTATCTACATATCCTAATTGAACCATCATTCTATCTGTAACTATCATTACTCTATTAGTATCTGCCATTTTCTCTAAATAGCTAACTGATCCAAATTCATGGTAAACTCTCTCTGGTATTCTAAACCATTGCATATTATTTCTTCTCATAGTAACTTTTTTAATGTTTATTAAGTTTACTGCTGATACATTGTCTGTTGTTGAGTTATTACCCATAGATCCACATCCTAACGTTAATGATGGCATATTTACATTATATATATCACCTATTGCTCCATGAGTTGAAGGTGCATTTACAAGTAATCTACCTGTTCTAACCTTTTTCCCAAACTCTAGTATTATATCGTCGCTATTTGAATGTATAACTGCAGAGTGTCCAAGACCACCAAATTCTGTCATTTCTACACATTTTTGTATTCCTTCTTTATATCCTTTTACTTTATAACAAGCTAAGACTGGACTTAATTTTTCTTTAGATAATGGATAATCATATCCAACTCCTTCAAGTTCAGCAACTAATATTTTTGCATTTTTAGGTGCATTCTTTATATCTGCCATTTGAGCTATTTTATAAGCACTTTGTCCTACTATGTCAGCATTTATTGTGCAACTCTCTTTGTTTATAACTAATCCTTCTAATAATTCTTTTTCTTCTTTATTTACGAAATAGCAATCATAAGATTTCATTAATCCTACCACTTCATCATAAATTTCTTCATCTATTATTACAGCTTGTTCTGATGCACATATCATTCCGTTATCAAATGTTTTTGACAATATTAAATCATTTACTGCTTGTTTTGCATCAGCTGTTTTTTCTATATAACATGGTACGTTCCCTGCTCCTACTCCTAAAGCTGGTTTTCCAGAAGAGTATGCAGCTTTAACCATACCTGGTCCCCCTGTTGCTAATATTAATGACACTCCATCATTTTTCATTAAAGCGTTTGAAGCTTCAATTGATGGCTCTTCTATCCATTGAATACAATCTTTTGGTGCTCCTGCTGCTATAGCTGCATCTCTAACTATTTTAGCAGCTTCAGATGAAGACTTTTGAGCTGATGGATGGAAGCTAAATATAATTGGATTTCTACTTTTCATAGCTATTATAGATTTAAACATAGTTGTTGAAGTTGGGTTTGTTACAGGAGTAACTCCTGCTATAACACCTATAGGTTCTGCTATTAACTTATAATTTTCTTCTTCATTTTCCTCTATAACACCAACTGTTTTTTTGTACTTTATACTATTATAAACGTACTCAGTTGCAAATATGTTTTTAGTTACTTTATCTTCAAAAACTCCCCTTTTAGTTTCGTCTACAGCAAGTTGAGCAAGTTCTATATGTTTATCAAGACCTTTCATTGCCATTTCTTTAACAATCTTATCTACAGCTTCTTGATCTAATTTCAGCATCTCAGCTTTAGCTATATTAGCTTTTTTAACTAAATCATTAACCTTTTCAGTTGCTGTGATTTCTTTTGAACCATTCATATTCACTACCTTTTTAGCTTCTTTAGTCATTTTAAAATCCTCCCAAGATATTAGTTGATTTATATCAATGTTAGTTAATTAACAAACTTTATGTTTATATAATATATCCTAAGAAAACAATTGTCAATAATTTTTCGTTAATTTTTTATCTATTCGTTAAAATATTTTTTAAAATGAATTTTAAAAGTCTATTTTCATGTAATTTTTTGTATAAAAAAAGCTATTGATTATTAAATCGACAGCTTTTTTATAGATCCCAATTACTATTCTTTAAAATTTATAATAACTTCTTTATATCCTAAATTTTTTAGATTGCCTTCTAAATTTTTCTTTATACTAATTTTAACTTCCTCTAAAAACCCTTCATCTATAACTTTCTTTTCATATTCTTTCTTGCTATTAGATAGTTCTTTTAAAACCTCATTTACCTCAACTCTATTGAATAGTGCATTTTTCACATCATATATATATACATTTTCTTCATCTATATAGTGTTCTATTATCCCCCACTTATTAATGTTTATAGTTATTGAATTTCTTGTGTTGTTTGCAATTGTTATGTCTTTTAAGTTTACTCCACCCTTTACTATACCATTGTACTTTATAATAAAAGATTTTTCTGTGAATGGGATTTTAATATTTTTAAAGCTTTTATCCTTAGTAATAGTAACTATATTGCTATAATTGTACTTAGAAGTTGAAAGTTCTGCTACTTTTTCTATTGTATTTAATACCTTAGATGTGTCCTGTGGTGGTTTTTCGGAAAAAATTAGTCTTGATGAAATTATCCCTCCTATTAAAATACCTATAAATATAAACAGTATTAAAAGTTTATTCTTATTAATTTTTTTGTGTTTTTGTAGCAAATTTTTCCCTCCTTTTGATATAATATAAGCTACGATTAAAGTTTTTAATTTTGTTAACTTAAGAAAAATTAATCCATAAATTTTTTTAAATATGAAAGGAGATTTAAAATGACTTTATTAGTTTTCGGTCATAAAAACCCAGATACAGATTCTATCTGTTCATCAATATCATTAACATACTTAAAAAATCAATTAGGAAATACAGCTAAAGCTTACGCTTTAGGTGAAGTAAGAAAAGAAGCTCAGTACGTTTTAGACTACTTCAAAGTTGAGGCTCCAACTGTATTATCTTCTATATCAAATATATGCAAGGATGATGCTAACTTAGTACTAGAAGGTAAGCCTCAAGTTGTACTAGTAGACCATAATGAGTACGGACAAAGCATAGATGGTTTAGAAGATGCTGAATTAGTTGAAGTAGTTGATCATCATAAATTAGGAGGAATGCAAACTTCTACTCCTTTATCAATGAGATTAATGCCAGTTGGATGTACTTGTACAATAATAACTCAAATGTTTAAGGAAAATAATATAGAAGTACCTTATGAGATAGCTGGATTATTAATGTCTGCTATACTATCAGATACTTTATTATTCAAATCTCCAACAACTACAGATATGGACAAAAAAGCTGTTGAAGAATTAAATAAAATAGTTAAAGTAGATGTTGAAAAATATGCTATGGATATGTTTAAAGCTGGTTCTTCATTAGATGGATTTACAGTTGAAGAAATAGTAAATATGGATTTCAAACCTTTTGATATGGAAGGTAAAAAAGTTGGTATAGGACAAGTATTTACTTTAGATATAGATGCTGTTCTTAATAAGCAAGATGAATTCTTAAACTATATAAACAGTACTGATTTTGATATGTTAGTATTGGCTGTTACAGATATAATAAAAGAAGGATCTTATCTAATATACAAAGCTGAAGATAAAATAATATCTGATGCATTTGGTGTTAATGCTTCTCAAGGAGTATTTGTTGAAGGAGCTGTTTCTAGAAAGAAACAATTAGTTCCAAATTTAACAGAAGCTGTTAAGAAAAACATATAATAAAAAAGGAGTATCCTTAGATACTCCTTTTTTATTATTATTTTTTTAAAGATTTTATTGCATTAGTAGTTTTAATTTTCATGTCTATTGCTTCATTAAACTTTTCCTTAACAACTTGAGTATAAATTAAATCTATTAAAAATATTTGAGCAAGCTTAGATGATATAGATCCTGTTTCTAACAATGTTTCTTCTGATATATACTCAAGATGAATATCTGAAGTACTCTTTAAACTTGATTCTTTCTTTTTAGTAATAGATATTATATCTACTTCATTTTGTTTTGCCATTTCAACAGTCTTTATAATTTCTTCAGTTTCTCCTGAATGCGATATAGCTATTACCAAATCCCCTTTTTGCATTATAGATGCCATCATTATCATAGTATGACTACTATCAAAACTTAAACAGTTTAATCCTATTCTCATAAATTTATAATTAGAATCTTGAGCTATTATTCCAGAGTACCCTATTCCTATAAAATAAATTCTTTTTGCATTTATTATTAATTGGGCACTTTTATGAATCTCAGAACCATTTATAATATCTACTGTACTTTCTAATGTACTTATGTTTGTAGCTAATAGTTTTTTCGCAGTGTCAATTACAGGTTCATTATTTTCTATATTGCTATTTATTATATTTCTACTTTTACTTAAACTTGATATTTCTTGTGCTAAAGTAACTTTGAAATCTTGTAACCCACTAAATCCCATTTTTTTTGAAAATCTAGTTATTGTAGCTTCCCCTATATTGCTTTCTTTTGCAATTTGAGAAATAGGTTTATAAAAAACATCTTCTATATTATTTTTAATATACTCTATAAGTATTTTATCTGATTTTGTAACTTTAAAATTAGGTGCCTCTAAGTTTTCTAAAATTCCCATAAGTAAAACCTCTGTTCATTTATTTTTTATTTAAAAAATTATATAATGCTCCTATCATACCTGCATCATTTTGTCTTTTAGCAAATTCGATTCTAGTATTTTCATATATAGTTTTTATAAGTTCTTTTCTTAACGCCTCTTTTATCTTAGGCTTTAAAAACTGTTCTTGAGCCATTATTCCGCCTCCTAAAATTATTACTTCAGGATTTATTACATATGATAAATTTGCTATTCCAATTGCTAATGATTTTATCATATAATCAATTTCTTTTAAACAATCTTGATCTTTATTTTTCGCCATATCAAATATCATTTTGCCATTTATATTTTCTTCTGCAATATTTTTTAACCTTGCAACTCTTTTAACCAAGCTTGTTGTAGATGCTACATTTTGAAAATCCTCTCCATTTATTTTCATATAGCCTATTTCCCCTGCACTATTGCTAAAACCATGAATTAGTTCGTTATTAATAATTATGCAGCCTCCAATACCTGTTCCTATAGTTAAACAAACCGAAGAAGATGCTCCTTTTCCAGCCCCTAACCACATCTCACCTAAGCCTGCACAATTGACATCATTCTCTACTTCACACCTTATATTAAACTCTCTTTCAACTTCTTTTTTAATTTCCATACCTGTATATCCAGGTATTAAGTGCTCTAAAGCAAATAAAATCTTACCATCTTTTGGATCTACCATACCTGCGGTAGATATACAAACAGCTTCTACTTCATAATTTTTTAAATATTTACTAATTATGTATTTTATTTTTTCAAATATACCTTGACCTCCTTCTTTCAATGCATTGGTATCCATGTTTCCTTTTTCTATTATAATTCCAGTCTCTCTTAAAATACCATATTTTATAGATGTTCCACCTATATCTATACAAATAAATTTTTTCATGCCTATACTCCTATATAAATATAATTTTTAAAATAAAGCACATTAGGGAGGGTATTAAGCTACCCTCCCTCTTCAAACTACTTTAAACGAACTTTAAATATAGCTTTTTTTATACTACTTTTTTTATTGACCTTTATAGCTGTCATATGAGCATCTTCCTGATAGCAAACTAAAAAATCTCCTTCTTCTAATTTTATAGACCCCGTTGGCTCCCCTTCTAACGGTAAAAAGTCTTCTTTTTCTTGATAATCTTTTTGAACTAAATTTTCAATAAAACCAACATCTATTATTTCGCTTCCTTCAAGCATAAGATGTATATCTATATATTTTTTATGAGCTTCCCAAAATCTTTGCTCTTTTCCACAAGTTTCATATTCTACTATATTTACAAATATATTATCACCATCTAATTGATAACTCCCTTTATCAAATTCAGATAATGCATTTTTTTTAGCATATTCAAAACAAACCTTTAGATCGTCTTCAATTTTTGAATACGTTTTCTCATGTTTTATATTTCCAAATATCATTATAAAGTCCTCCTAATTAGATTCATAGTAAACTGTTGACTCAGACTTAACATCATTAGATTTATTAGTTACTTTCAATTGTATCATACTAGATATTTGACCTACTACAACTGAAGTTGTTATTGTTATAAGAGAATATGCCCAAGAACTAACTTCTGGAACATTATATTTTAAGTAAACAACTATTATAGCTGATACTACAAACCCAGCATATGCTCCAAACTTTGTAGCATTTTTACAAAATGCTCCTAGTACGAATATACCTGCTAATACACCTAATACTAATCCCATAAAACTATTAAACCATTCATATGCTGACTTTATTTCTCCATTTGCTAATACTATAGAGATCCCTATTGATAGTATTCCTACTCCAAGAGATATGTATTGTGCAATTTTTGTTTGCTTTTCAAAACTCATGTCTTTGCTAATTAGAGTTTGTATATCTAATGTCCAACTTGTTGCAACTGAGTTAAGACCAGTTGATAAAGTAGATTGACTCGCTGCATAAATTGCCGCTAATAATATTCCCGTTACTCCAACTGGCAATTGATATGCTATATATGAAGCAAAAATTTGATCTTGCTTAACTGTTTGTGCAAGTTCTGGATTTTGATTATAGAATATAAATAAACAAGTTCCAATTAAGAAAAATACCGTTGCTAAACCTATTGATAATACACCATTTCCGTAAGTCATCTTTTTTAATTGCTTCAAGTCTGTTGTAGTTGTAAATCTCTGTACTATATCTTGACTTGATACATAAGATGAGAATGTATTAAGCCCTGCTCCTACAAATATTATAAAAACACTCGTCTTTAATATGTTAGGATCAAATAAAACATCGTTTTGACCTAAGAATTTTTCTCCTGTTGCTAATGTATCAACAACAGTTCCAAATCCACCTTGTATATTCGATATTAAGAAAAATAGAGTACCTGTTACTCCGACTATAAGTACTACCCCTTGTATAAAATCTGTCCATAAAACTGACTTTAACCCACCTGTGTATGAATAAATAATCGCTATTACACCCATAACTATTATAAGTACATTTACTGATATACCAGTAAGATCTGCTAGTACTATTGATGGTAAGTACATAATTATAGACATTCTTCCTATTTGATATACGATAAACATTAATGCTCCTAAAACTCTAAGACCTTTACTTTGATATCTGATTTCTAAGTATTGGTATGCTGTATCTAAATCCAACCTACTATATAACGGTAAGAAAAATTTTATTGTTAGTGGTATTGCAATAAATATACCTAATTGTGCAAACCAAAGTATCCAAGTTCCTCCATAAGAATTACCCGCTAATGATAAGAATGAAATTGGACTTAATAATGTTGCGAAAATCGAAACTGAAGTAACCCACCAAGGAATAGTTCCATCACCTTTGAAGAATTCTTTTCCTTTCATCTCTTTTTTTGAAAAATGAAGTCCAGCTAGTAATACTGCCAATAAGTAAACTACTAGTATTGCAAAATCTATCATTGTAAAACCAACCATAGTATTGTGCCCTCCTTATAATTTCAGTTATATAAATTAAATTTTAAGGGATTGCAAGTTATTAGCTTATAATCCCTTATTTATTTTAAATTTTAACTTTATTTAAAGTATTTATTGTTAATCTCTTTTGCCTTTGCTATCATTTCATTTGTAGCTTCTTTCATAGGTTGTCTACAATATCCAGCTTCCACACCTTGTTCCTCAAGTATAGCTTTTATTGTCTGATATAATCCATTGTTTAATATATCTGTTATTAAATCATTAGTTATATGTTGTATCTCTAGAGCTTCTGCTACTTTTCCTTCTTTAGCTAACTCAAATATTTGTCTTGCTCTAACTCCATTTACATTAAATGTAGAACCTATAGCTCCATCAACTCCAAGTACAGTAGCTGGTAACATCATTTCATCAAATCCAGCATATATTAGTTTGTCTGGGAATCTTTTTCTCATTCTTTCTAATAAGTAAAAGTCTGCTGCTGTAAATTTAACTCCTATTATTTTTTCATTTTCAAATAATTCACCAAATTGGTCTAAACTCATATTAACACCAGTTAAAAATGGTATTGAATATATTATTAATTTATTATCTACTGAATTTATTATTGTTTCATAATAATGTTTTATTTCTTGGAAATCAAATTTGTAATAAAATGGTGTAACAGCGCTTATTGCATCATATCCCAAATCAGTAGTAAATTTAGCAAGCTCTACAGCTTCTTTTAAATTAACAGATCCTACTTGAGCTATTAATTTTACATCATTCTTAGCTTCATCTTTAGCTATCTCAAAGATTCTCTTTTTCTCATCCGTAGATAACATAAAGTTCTCTCCTGTAGATCCCCCTACATAAAGTCCATCTATTTTACAATTATCTATATTGTGTCTTACTATTTGTCTTAAGCCCTTTTCATTTATATTTCCTTCTTTATCAAATGATACTAATAATGCTGAGTATATTCCTTTCATTATGCTTTCCTCCAGTATTTTAATAATATTTTTATATGTTTATTGCATTTGCAAATTTTGCTGTAATAATTTGAGGTCTTGTAATTGCGGACCCTACAACTGCTGAATATACACCTGTTTTATAAGCTTCCTGTAAATCTTGAGGAGTATTTATCCTTCCTTCGGCAACAATAGGTATATGTAAATTCTCAACAAGTGTTCTCATCAATTCAAAATCAGGTCCATCTATACTTTTGGTGTACGAAGTATAACCTGACAATGTAGTGGATATACAATCTACACCTAACTCTTGAGCATTTACTCCCTCCTCGTAATTGGATATATCCGCCATAATTAAAATATTTTTACTTTTTATATAATCGATAAGATCTTTTAAATTTTCATTATTAGGCCTTTTACGATTAGTTGCATCTATTGCTATCATTTCACATCCACTTGTTAAAAGTTCATCTATTTCCTTCTTTGTAGGAGTTATATATATTTCTGAATCTTTATAGTTCCTCTTTATAATTCCTACAACAGGAAGCGATGTTGCTTTTTTAATTTCTTTTATATCTTCAACCCCTTGAGCTCTAATTGCTACAGCTCCACCTTCTTTAGCTGCACTAGCCATTTTACCCATTACAAATGGGCTATGTAGCGGTTCATCTTCTAAAGCTTGGCATGATACTATCAGTTTATTTTTAATAATATCTAACATTTCTACATCTCCATTTTGAAATTTATTTTCTTTTTATGTTTTAATAATACCATGCAAACTTTTTCCTTGCAATATTTTTTCATATTTTCCTAATATTTTTTTGTTATCAAGCTGTTTCAAACTAATCCCATTGCATTTTTGAAAATAAATTTCATTTCAAAGAAATTTATTTTCAAAACTATCAATTTAATGTAAATAGACAAAATAAAAAAAGGTAGAAAATTTTCTACCTTTTTTTATTTTATATATTTAATTTATACTTTCTCCCATTTTTATTCCCCTACTATATTTCTTAGTAGCTTCTGTAACGGCTTTTATATTTTCAATTGGAGCTCCTGCAGGTATATCACAGCCAGAAGCTACTATATATCCATTAGGACTATCACTAGCTTTTCCTATACATTCCTTAACACTTGAGTATACATCATCTATAGATCCATTTCTTACTATTGATACAGGATCTATATTTCCTATTATACACATTTTATCTCCAATTACATTTTTAAGAAGCTCTATATCTTCACAATTATCTACACTGAATGCAGATAAATTCATATCTGCAATATCTTTCCAAATACCTTTTGTTTTTCCACAAATATGTAATGTTGTTTTCTGTCCAGTAATTTTATAAATTCCATTTATAGTTTTTTCAAGATATGGTTTTGCAAATTCTCGAAACTGTTTCGGACTTATTAAATCAGCTGAAGATATTGGATCTCCAATTCCACAAACTAGTCCATAACGTTCATATACTTCTTTTGCATAAGCTAAATTGCACTCTGTCATTAAATCTAATAATTTATGTAAGTTTTCTTTATCCTTAATCATATCTCTAACTAAATTTGTAGTACCTCTAACAGCTGAAGCTGCACTAATCGGACCTGATACCCCACTTCCGATACTTACTTCTTTTCCTAATTCTTTTTTTATTTTTCCTAAAGAATCCAGTATTATTGGTAATCTTCCATCCTTTAATGGATTTACTATATCCATGTGCTGTAACATTTTGTAATCCTTTAATGCTGGTTCGATTAAATGTGATGCCCTATCTGAATTATATCCCATTTTACTTCCAAACGCTTCACCCATACCTCTTAGCGTAACATTGATTCCAGCACTCTCTACTCCAAGTTCCCTTACTATATATTTTTCAGCTTCTAACATTTTGTCAGAATCAAAATAATATTCTTCTACATCTATACCTGCATAAACCGCTGCAGTTTCCTCAAACATTAAACTACACGGTAATCTATCTACCCTTTCCCCTCTAAAGTACGCAGCTTTTCTTTCAATTGCATTCATTTCATCTTTATAATCGCTCATAATCAGTTCCCCTTTATCTGAATTTAATTGAAAACAATGTATTATAAATCATTCTTTTACAATTTATGTCGCTTTAATTCTACTACACTTATTTTGTATTTTCTATAAATATAGAAAATACAAATAATAAGCTATATAATTATGTTTTTTAACTATAAAATAATCAACAAAAACTAAAAAGAGAGATTCTTAAAATTTAAGAATCTCTCTTCCTTTATATTCTTCACTCTTCTCATCCAAAAAGCGAAGTAGGATTGTATATTGATTGACGAAACACTTACAAACGCAGTTTGTCGTGTGAAGAAAATCAATATACAATCCTACAAACTGTCTACTACATTTTTTCTACGTCTGAATAGTCTTTTCCAAATGTCTCAACAGTAACTTTTTTCATTACTTGTGGAGTTTGAGGCTTGTCCATTCTATCTGTTCTTACAGAAGCTATTTCATCTACAACTTCTATACCTTCAATTATTCTACCAAATGATGCATATTGTCCATCTAAGTGTGGAGAATTAGCATGCATTAAGAAAAATTGTGATCCAGCTGAGTTTGGAGCCATTGTTCTAGCCATTGATATAACTCCTCTATCATGCTTTAAGTTGTTAGTATGTCCATTTTGAGTGAATTCTCCTCTTATTGAGTATCCTGGTCCACCCATTCCATTTCCATCAGGGCATCCACCTTGTATCATAAATCCAGGTATAACTCTGTGGAATGTAACTCCATCATAGTATCCTGATTCTACTAAAGATACAAAGTTTTTAACAGTATTAGGAGCTATATGTGGATATAACTCAACTTTTATTTGCTTTCCATTTTCCATTTCTATAGTTACTATAGGGTTTTTATTTTCCATTTTATGTACTTCCTTTCTTATGAGTTTTTTTATTCTCATTTTATATTATATACCAATAATAATAAAAAATCACAAAAATAAGCTACTTATTTAAGCAGCTTATTTTTCATCAGTTGAATCTAACAATTCAGTTTCTTCGTATTTAATATCTAATAAATCTAAAATTTGTTTTGCTCTATCTTTAGTAGATCCTGATACTTCTACATAATTTATATTCTCAGACTTTAAGAAACTTAATATAGCTTCATCTATTTGTATAGCAATACTTTCATCTTGCCATCTAACTCCATCTTTAACATATCCAAATTGTCTTGGAACATAAACTATCATATCATAGTTTTGTATATCTTCTATAGCTAGACAATATAAGTCTTTTAAAATTTGAATTTCTTTATTAGTTCTTTTTCTGTCACCTAACATAAATCTTCCATATACATATGGTACAAATGTAGCATAATCAGTTAGTGCATATTCAAACCCTGATAAATCATCTTCTATTTTCTTTTGACCTAAGTATATACCATATTGTTCAGATATAGTTTCTATCATACCTTTGTCTCTTAAATAGTCTGTTGAGTACTCTAACGCATAACCTACATCTAAGCCTGCTATTTTCATTTCAACGTATAAATGTTGTATTAATGTTGTCTTTCCACATCTAGGTCCACCTAGTACAGCAATTCTTTTAGTTGCCATAGTTTATATCAACTCCATTTTTATATTTCAAATTCAGAACCTTTTTATTATACTAGCATACGCAGATTTATTCAACATTTTGAGCCTAATTCCCATTTATTAGGCTAGAATATTAAAGATTTAGATATTTCATATCCTTCATTAAAAATTTGTTTACAAAATTCTCCTTCAAAATTTAAAGTAGCATTTTTACTAAATTCTATATTAGGTTTTACTACAATTATATTTTCTTCCTTATACGACTGCTTTACATAATCTGGTACTTCAAAATCTTTCTTCATAGTTATTAATACAATTTTATCAACTTTTTCATCTATCAATGGTTTTAATAACGTATTATTTATCATTCCTCCATCTAATTTATATCCATTATATATTCCATCCATTAAATCTTTTTTAAATTGCTCCGATGGACTTAAATCTTTTGAAGGTCTAAAAGGAAGTAGTGAACTATACTTTATACTGTCTAGGCCTTGCTCATAACTTTCTTTTGATATATCTACTACAACTTCATTCATTCTTGAATTATCAATTTGCACATAATTTACATAGAAGTTTTTCTTAATTTTAGAGTTATCCTCAAGTTTGCTTAATAAATCAATTGCTAAAGAGTTATCCACAGTATTATCAACTATTTTGACACCGTTTTCACCAATTGTCTGAATATTTATCCACATTTCTTTCAACTTGTTAACATTTTTTGTGTATATGTAATAACCATTTATTGCTCCTATTGAAGTTCCTGATATTACATCAAAGTCTAAACCTCTTTCACATAATCCATATATCACACCTGCTTGAAAGGCTCCTTTAGCTCCACCACCAGCTAAACATAATCCTATTTTCATACTAATTCACTCCTAACCTAAGTTTTTATTTATATAATAAATTTAGGGGGTGTATAAAGGTAAAAGCCTTTTATACATCCCCCCTTTTTAATTTATCTATTTAAATCTTATAATTCATAAAACTTTTTAAAAGTTTTATATATATCCATATGATCTTCTACGCATCCTAATTCTCTTATAGAGTGCATAGCTAATATTGGACTTCCAACATCAACAGATGGTATATCTATATGAGTAGATGATATAGGTCCAATTGTGCTTCCACCTCTTACATCAGATCTATTAACAAATTCTTGGCAGTTTACTCCTGCTTCTTTGCATATAGTTTTATACACAGCTATAGATTGGCTATCACTAGTATAAGCTTGGTTTGCATTTATTTTTATAACAGGCCCTTTCCCCATAACAGGTCTATTTGTTGGGTCATGCTTCTCTCCTACATTAGGATGAACTGCATGTGCAAGGTCTGCAGATATTATAAATGAAGAATATAAACTTCTAAAAAATTCTTCTCTATTTTGACCTAAACATAAAGATATTCTTTCTAATACATTTAATAGCATATTAGAATCAGCACCTTGCTTAGTTGAACTTCCAACTTCTTCATTATCAAATACAGCAACTACATTCACTCCATTTAATGATTTAGCATCTATAAGTGCATGTAAACTAGCATGCGCCATTGATAGGTTATCTAATCTTCCACAAGATATCATTTCTTCATTAGGCCCTATTAACATGCCTTTTTCATATTCGTATAAAAATAAATCAAAATCAATAATTTCTTCTATTTTTCTTCCTAATTCTTTAGCTATAGTTTTTAAAAGGAAGTTATCTTTTTCTAGAGAATCATTTAATAATCCCACTAATGGTAACATGTCTTTTTGCTTGTTAAGAGCTACACCTTCATTAACTTCTCTATTCATGTGTATTGCTAAATTAGGAATTATACATATAGGTTTATTTATATTTACTAAAGTTTCTTCAGGTCTTAATACACTTTCTCCTTTAAGTACAACTCTTCCTGCTATTGCTAACGGTCTATCTAACCATGTATTTAGTATAGGACCTCCATAGCATTCTGTATTTAATTTTAAGTAAGTTTTTTCAGCTTCCATTTCTGGATTTGGCTTAACTCTAAAAGATGGAGAATCTGAATGTGATCCTATTATTCTAAATCCATCTTCTTTTAAATTGTTAGTGTTTATGGTAAATGCAACTATTGCTGATGAGTTTTTAGTTGTATAGTATTTTCCATCTTGCTCTAGTTTCCATTCTTCTCTTGAGTCAAGTTTTTTAAACCCATTTAATTTTAATAACTCTTCAGATGTTTCTACTGAGTGAAAAGCTGTAGGGCTTTTCTCTATAAACCCTATTAAGTTTCTTGCAAATTCTTTTGAATTCATTACAAATCCCCCTTAAAACTTTTATTTTATAATAAATCAAGTGTCGTATATTCTTTATTTATCTTCTTTATACCTTGATTATTAAAAGCTATTGTTAAGTCAGATCCAACAGCTGCTACTACAGTTCCTACCCCAAATTTAGGATGATAAACCTTTGAACCTAATTTTATATCATCAGATGTAGGTTCTGGCTTATTTTCTTTTATAGTGGCATGTACCTTATTTGCTACACTAGCCTTATTCATAGATTTCATATATTTTTGCTTATATTTATCTAATATATTGTAATTAGCTTTAGAATAGCTTAATTCATGTTCTTCTTTATTTAATTTTTCTATACACTCCTCTGGAAGTTCTTCCATAAATCTAGATTGTATAGATGGATTAGTTTTTCCATAAAGAGTTCTTTTCTTTGTAAGTGTCATGAAAAGTTCTTTTTTAGCTCTTGTTATTCCAACATAACAAAGTCTTCTTTCTTCCTCTATATCAGATTCACTCATAGATCTTACTGCTCTAGATATAGGGAATAATCCTTCTTCCATACCAACTAAATGAACAACTGGAAACTCAAGTCCCTTAGATGTATGGATTGTCATAAGTGATACTCTGTCATTTTCTTCATCATCACTTTCTGTTGAAGTAAGAGCTACATTAGTTAAAAATGTTTCTAAATCTTTTTCTTCACTAGTATTTTCAAATTCAATAGCAATTGATATAAACTCTTTTAAGTTGTCTATTCTGTCTTGAGCGTCTTCATTTTTATCTTTTTCAAGTTCATCTAAATATCCAGTAACATCTAAAACTTTCTCTATAAGTTTACTTACTGAATAAGCATCCTTTATTACTCTAAGAGTTCCTACTAAATCTACAAATCCATTTATATTTGCTCTAGCTTTTGTAGATATATCAGAGTTAGTATCTACATCTAAAAGAACGGAGAATATACTCTCTTGCTTTAAGCTAGCTCTATCCTCTATTTTTTCTATTGTTCTAAGTCCAATTCCTCTTTTAGGAACATTTATTATTCTCTTTAAAGATATATCATCTTGGACATTTTGAAGAACTCTTAAGTATGCAACTAAATCTTTTATTTCTTTTCTTTCATAGAATTTAGTTCCTCCATATATATTATATGGTATTTGACTTCTATTTAAAGCATCCTCTATAGCACGAGCTTGTGCATTCGCTCTGTATAATACAGCAAAGTCTTTAAAAGGTTTGTTTTGCTTTCTATGAATTCTCCATATATTATCAGCAACAAAATCTGCTTCTTCTATCTCGTCTGATGTTACCTGTATCTTAATCTTTTCGCCTTCTTTTTGCTCACTCCAAAGTTTTTTTCTCTTTCTTTCTATATTATTAGAGATAACTGTATTAGCTGCATCTAATATAACTTGAGTTGATCTATAATTTTGTTCTAATTTTACTACATGAACATCATCATAGTCTCTTTCAAATTCAAGTATATTTCTTATATCTGCACCTCTCCATCCATATATACTTTGGTCATCATCTCCAACAACACATATGTTTTGATGCTCTTTAGCTAGCAACTTTATAAATTCATATTGAGCTTTACTTGTATCTTGATACTCATCTACCATTATATATCTAAATTTATTTATATAGTATGCTAGTACACTTTCTTCCGTTTTTAGTAACTCAACAGTTTTTATTATTAAATCATCAAAGTCTAGTGCACTATTTCTTTTTAAACGGTCTTGGTATAAAGTATATACATCTGCAATTTTACTCATTCTCGCATCATTTCTATGCATATCTTTATATTCTTTAGGACTTAATAATTTATCTTTTGCTCCAGAAATATAACTTATAACTACTTTAGGTTCAAAAGATTTATCACTTAAGTTTAATTCCTTTAAACAATCTTTAACTAAAGTAACTTGGTCTGAGCTATCATATATAACGAAAGATCTATTATATCCGATTCTATTTATATCTTTTCTAAGAATTCTAACACAGCATGAATGGAAAGTTGTTATCCACATATCTTTGACATCCGAATCTATAGTTTCTTCAACTCTTTCCTTCATTTCATTTGCAGCTTTATTTGTAAATGTTATTGCTAATATATTACTAGGATGTACTCCTTTATTTTTCATAAGATGAGCTATTCTTGTTGTTAAAACTCTCGTTTTTCCTGAACCAGCTCCTGCTAATATAAGCACTGGCCCTTCTGTTTTTAATACCGCTTCTTTTTGGGCGGGGTTTAGTGAATCTATATCCATCATTACCTCCTGATTGTATATGTTATATGTATATTTTAATCTATTATCTATATTTATTCAAATTTATTAAAAGCCCATATTAATCATATCCATTTTTTTAATTTTTTCTACAAAGAAAAAATCCTCAGATATATATCCAAGGATTAAATTTAGACTAAAGGTATTTATTTATTATATATATTAATCTTAACTTAATAAGATTAGGGGCTAATTATTAACAGAATTTATACATGTTTTATTAAAATAATCGTATAAATCCTCTTCTTTTTTAAATAAAGGTAAATTCATGTTTTTGTGTATTTTTACAAGCCATGGACTATTTAATCCTGCCTCTTTAATTTTCAAATCATCTTTAAAAACGTCATTAGAATTTCCTTCAATTGTTATCTTACCTTTATTTAAAACATATATATAGTCGCAAAGGTCATATATTAAATCCATATCATGACTCGATATAACTACCTTTACGCCCTTTTCACATAATTCTTTTAATATTTTTATAATAGCTTTTGTACTTATTGGGTCTAATCCAGCTGTTGGCTCATCTAATAAAACAACTTTGTTTTCCATAGCTATAACAGATGCTATAGCTACTCTTTTTTTCTGCCCATAGCTTAAAAAATGTACTGGCTTATCTATTAAATCTATCGCATTAACCAATTCTAATGCTCTATAAACTTTTTTATTTATTTCACTTTCTTCTAACCCTATATTTCTTAAAGAAAATGCAATGTCATCATATACTCTTGAATAAAATATCTGCTTATCTGGATCTTGAAATACTATACCTACATCTCTTCTTAAGTTATACAAGTCTTTCTTTTTATAACTTAATTCTTTACTATCATAAATAATTTTTCCTGATGAAGGTTTCAATATCCCCATTAAGTTCATAAATAAAGTTGACTTACCTGACCCATTTGAACCTATTATCCCAATCATATTCCCATTTGAAAAATCTAAACTTATATTGTCTAATGCTTTATTATTTTTTTCATATTTATATGTTAAGTTTTCTACTTTAAACATTTTAGTCTCCTATACGTGAAATTTACCATCATACAACTTTATATCTAAAGATATACTCATATCTTCATATCTTCTCATCATTCTAAAAAACAATGTTTTTATAAGCAATGACATTGAATTATATGATGTCATTAAATTCGTATACCCAAATTTTAGTTGTTGTGATTTATATATTTCTTCTGCTTCTTCTATAAATATAAATATAAATCTATAAATTAAAATCATCAATTCTATAAGTGTATGTGGAATATGTAGTTTTTTTAATACTATTATTAATTGATTAAATGGAGTCGTAAGTATTAAGAAATAAATTGATATAATACAACTCATAGCTCTAAGTAATATGTTTACTGAGCTTTTTACAGCAAATTCAGTAGTTCCTATGTATAATCCTAATATATTTACATTGAATATATAATCTTTATTTTCAAATGATATATTAATCAAATTTAATCCAATACCTATAATTAAAAAAATTATAGGTATTTTTAAACATTTAATGTATAGTTTCATATCTACTCTTGCTATAAATAGTATTAAAGCTGTCATAAATAGCATTATAAGTATATGTATATTTGCATTTTGGGTAAGCATAGAAGCTATAACTCCTATAAATGTAATTCCTAATTTTATCAATGGATTTACATCTTTTATATTATTTAAATATGCACAGTTGTCAATTTCTAACATTTATCTTTTTTTCCTTTTTTATATCCTAAAAAATATCCAATTATTCCTGCCCCTATAGCTGCTTGAGTAGAGAAAAGTAAACTTTCAATCTCACCACTAGGTGGTTCATATAAACTATTAAACCAAGGTTTATAATTAGGATTTATTTCACTAATTAAAGATTCTGCTTCTCCATCAGCACCTCCGTATTCAGCAGTTGAGTTTAATATTAACGGAGTTATTATTAAGATTACTGTTAAAATTAATAATAGTATATTTTTATTTCTAGTTTTGACTTTCGAATTTGTACTCATCTTCTACAACTCCTTCTTCATTTTGTGTTATTAAATTGTATACTAATGTAGTTAATAATCCTTCTGCAATTGCTATAGGTATTTGAGTTATAAAGAATACACCTAAAAATTTTACTAATGACCCTAATATACCTCCTGCTGGATCAGGAAATGCTAATGCTAATTGAGTTGCAGTTACAGTATATGTAGCTAAATCTCCTAATGCTGCTGAAAAAAATACACTTTTTCCTGTACTAATGTTTCTTTTTTTACAGAATTTAAATATTAAAAACGATACTATAGGACCTACTATAGCCATAGAAAAAGCATTTGCTCCTAAAGTTGTAAGTCCTCCATGCGCAAGAAGTATAGCTTGAAATAGTAAAGCTATACTTCCAACTACTGCCATTACAGATGGCCCAAACAATATTGCTCCTAGACCTACACCAGTAGGATGTGAACAACTACCTGTTAAAGATGGTATTTTTAAAGCTGATAGTACGAATACAAATGCACCTGCTAGAGCTAACAGTACTTTCTTTTTAGGATCAGCTTTTACTATTTTATTTATTGATTTTAACCCGTATATGAAAAATGGTATAAATACGACAGTCCATAATATAGACCATTGCATAGGTAAGAATCCTTCCATGATGTGCATTGCATGTGAAGTCACAGGATTTAAGATTACAAGTAGTAATCCTGCTATAACTGATAATTTTAAATAATTCATTTTAAATCCCTCTCTTTTTTTATTTAGTACATTATTGTTTCATGTGATAAAATGACTAAATCAACTCTAAGTTTTAAAGGGCATACATAAAAATTCGCTTTGCTCATGTCGCCAACGACTTCGTCCGTTGCTCAAAAAAATTTTTTTACGCCTAAAACCTAGTATTTTAATATAACTAAATTTTATAGAATACTATAGTTTTTTGTAAGCATACTTTACTTAAGCGTAAAAAAATCCCAATCTTTGGATTAGGATTTAATAACATGACAAAGTGGACATAGTACTTTTAAACTATGATACTTTCAATTATTTTCCTTCACCCCGAAGAACTTAATTTTTCAATTATAGGCAGGTCTCCTGGCTTAGCTTCTCTTTACTCCTTTTCCTTCCCGTAAAATTTACAGTGGTTTTAAAAGTTTCATCAGCTTTACAGTAGCGGGGGCTGCAGAGGATTTTAACCTCTTTCCCTATTAATTTTAAAAAACCTATAATCTCTAATATTTAATTATAATTTATCACATACTCTATCTATTATATATAATTCTATAAAAATTTCTATATTCCTCTAAAATTTTTATTTTTATTTTTTATACTTAAGTATATTTAACCAACTATATAGTTATTACTAAAATAAGTTATATACTTTAATAATTCTAACAATAAAAGTAACCTCCTTTAAATATATTTATATCTAAAGAAGGTTATTTTTATTGTCCATTAATTTTTTATTATATACAATCTCTTAATTCATGATCACTATTTTTATCACTTGTATTCATACTTTCCATACTCTTAGAACTTACAATATCAACACCTGTTCCTAATATGTCTTTAACTATAATATCTCCCACATTAACAGGTGCACATACGCATACTTTATCTAAAACTTTCATAATATCAAACATTAACTCTTTAGGCACAGAGTCATTAGTTTTAACTGGAAGTAAGTTTAAATAAGAACCGCTAAGTTTAACTGTAGTAGTTATAACTCTTCTTGGATTTGTAACTTCCTCAACTCCATATTTTGCTCCTCTTTTACATGTGTTTCCTTCTACTTTATATTCTCCATCAACTTTACTTACAACTAATGAACATCCCATTGGACATACTGTACAAGTAACATTTTTCATAATTATGCCTCCTCTACACTAACTATTATATTTCCTTTAATATCTTTGAATAAATCTTTACTAATTTTTATATTTTCCATCTCTGAAGGTATCATATGAGGTCTCTTTTTCTCTAGAATAATTTCATCGTTACTTCTAACAACTAACTTTTTATTTTTGCAAATTTCTCTTACTCTCATAAATAAGTTTACATCTTCATCACTGCTAACATCTATATTTTGAGGAACTATATATATAATTCCATTATCTGCAACTGTGTTAACTTCTTTATTTTTATTTAACTTATTTAAACAGTATAAAGCTGCATTCTTTCCAGCTATTTTACTTTCTTTTGTAACAAAATCAACTAAGTCATGAACATGAACAACATTCCCACATGCAAACACTCCATCTACATTTGTAGACATTGAATTATTTACAATAGGTCCACTAGTTTTATTGTCTAATACAACTCCAGCTTCAACACTTAATTCATTCTCAGGTATAAGCCCTACAGATAAAAGAAGAGTATCACAGCTTATATATTCTTCTGTTCCTTTTATAGGTCTTCTATTTTCATCTAGCTTGCTAATTGTAACCCCTTTTACTCTTTCTTTTCCATCTATATGTGTTATTCCTGTACTTAACATTAAAGGTATGTCAAAATCATCTAAACATTGAACAATATTTCTAGTTAATCCACTTGAATGTGGGTTTATTTCAACTACTGCCTTTACTTTAGCTCCTTCTAATGTCATACGTCTTGCCATTATAAGTCCTATATCACCAGACCCATATATAACAATTTCTTTTCCTACCATATATCCTTCCATATTAGAAAGTCTTTGAGCAGCTCCAGCATTATAAACTCCTGCTGGTCTATATCCAGGTATATCTATCGCTCCTCTTGTTCTTTCTCTACATCCCATTGCTAAAACTATAGCGTCTGCTTTTATATTTATTATTCCATCTTCACCTAAAGCTTCTATAGTCTTATCTTCACTTATATTTAAAACCATCGTATCTAGCATATATTCAATATTTTCTTGTTTAACCATTTCTATGAATTTATGAGCATACTCCGGTCCTGTTAATTCTTCTTTAAACTCATGTAATCCAAAACCATTGTGTATACATTGATTAAGTATTCCACCTAGTTCTCTATCTCTTTCTATTATAAGTACATCTTTTGCACCATTTCTTTTAGCTTCAACTGCTGCACCTAAACCTGCAGGTCCTCCTCCAACAACTACAACATTATATTTCAACTAACTCACCCCTTAATTCTTTTGATTTTCCTAATACAGTATTAGAGTTTTCGTAGTCTTTTAAAACATCTTCCACATCTATTTTAAGCTCTCTTGCTAATATTTCTATAACTTTAGGTCCGCAAAATCCACCTTGACATCTTCCCATACCTGGTCTTACTCTTCTTTTAACCCCATCTAGTGTTCTAGCTCCACATAGTGAATTTATTGCATCTACAATTTCACCTTCTGTTATACTTTCGCATCTACAAACTATTTTTTTGTATCTTGGATCCTTCTTCATAATTTCTTCTTTTTCTTCTTGAGTCATTTTTATGAAAGGTTTATTCTTATGTCTTTTAGACTCAAACTTTTTATTTTCACTTAACATTAATCCTTCTTCTTTAAGAATTTCTACAACATATTTTGCAACTGCTGGTGCTGATGCAAGGCCTGGTGATTCTATTCCTCCAACATTTATAAAGTTTTTACATTTCTTTGATGCAAATATCATAAAGTCTCCTGTATTTGGAGTTGCTCTAAGCCCTGCAAAACTAGTTATTGTTTTTCTGAAATCTATATTTTCTATAGTCTTTTTAGAGCTATTTACGATTTCACTAATTCCGTCTTTTGATGTAGATACATCTTCTTTTTCATCTACAGCAGTAGCATTTGGCCCTACTAATAAATTGCCATGCACTGTTTGTGTAACCAATACTCCTTTTCCTTTTTCAGTTGGACATTGGAATAAAACATGATTAGCAATTTTACCTTCGCTTTTATCTAATATTTTATATTCTCCTTTTCTAGGTATTATAAAATATTCGTCTCCACCTATCATGTTGTTTATCTTATCAGCGAAAACTCCAGCTGCATTTACAACATATTTAGCTTTTATATCATTTTTATTTTTTATTTTTATATTGAAGCAATCGTCTTCTTTAACTATGTCTGAAACTTCAGATTCTAGTTTTAAGTCTACTCCATTAAACATAGCATTTTCCATAAGTGCTATATTTAAGTTAAATGGACAAACAATTCCTGCACTCTCACAAAGTAATGCTCCAACTACATTTTCATTAACATTTGGTTCTAGTTCTAATACTTCTTCTTTATTTAATACTTTTAATCCAGTCGCTTTATTTTCTAATCCTCTTTCGTATAAACCTCTAACGTGTTTCATTTCTTCTTCATCAAATGCTAAAACTAACGATCCTGTTTGTTTAAAGTCTACGTTTAAATCTTTACATAAATCTTTATATAATTTATTACCTTCTATATTTAACTTAGCTTTTAAGCTTCCAACCTTTGCATCATATCCACCATGCACTATAGCACTATTTGACTTAGTAGTTCCTTGGCAAACTTCTATTCCTTTTTCTATAACTACTGTTTTTAAATTATACTTTGATAATTCTCTAGCTATGGCACTTCCACTTATCCCTGCTCCTATTATTGCTATATCATACATAATTTTGCCTCCTTGAAAAAAAATAGAGAGCCCCCCTATACAATGTATAGAAGGCTCTCTTATCTCTTCGCCATAATATTTCATTTTTTAAAATCGTTTTCCTTTTATAATTCTATATTATCATAGATTATTTTAACTGTCACTACCCTAAATTATTTGGATTATATATTTGCTTCACAAACTATATCCTCTTTGTACTTATATGATTTAGGGAATCTATCCGCTATATCTGTAAATATACCTGTAACCCCCCAATTAAATAGTTGATTAGCTCTTGCTAGGTCATTTACAGTCCAAACATTAATTTTATATCCATAACTTCTAAATTTTTCTACCATTTCTTTAGTTAATCCTTTATTTTGTGGATGTATATACTCAGCTCTACACATTTCCATTATAGAAGACCAATCATCGTGTAAATTGTATGTTTCAAATAAACATCCCACAGGAGTATTCGGGCTTAGATCTTTAAATTTAGACAACATTAATGGGTTAAAACTCGAAACGATAACTCTTACATCATCATCTAATTTATTTAAAGCTTTTACAAATCCCTCTATAAGATCTTGCGTTAATTCTTTACCTCCACAACATGACTTCAATTCAAAATTGACATTTAATTTATATTTATTTATCAATTCAATCAACTCATCTAAAGTTGGTATTCTTTCTCCAATATAATCATCACCAAACCAACTTCCTGCATCTATATCATTTAAATCTTCTTTACAAATATCATATAAAGACCCTGTTTTATTGCTACATCTATCTAATGTATCATCATGATTTATTACTAGAGTTTTATCTTTTAAAATATCAATGTCACATTCAAACCATTTTATTCCTTTATCCTTGCATAATGAAAACGCTGATAAAGTGTTTTCTGGTGCTAATGTAGACATTCCTCTATGAGCAAATAGTATTCTTTCCATTTTATCTCCTTTATTACTTAACACCAATATCTATATTTTTTAATTTTTTTACTACTTACTTCAATTATATAACTTTTATTAGTAATTTATCATTAATTTTTTACACTAGCTAACTCTTTTTCGAATTCTTCATCTTCTTTTGCCCATAAAAGAGATCTATTTACTGCTCTTTTCCATCCTTTGTATAATAAATTTCTTTTTTCTTCACTCATGTTTGGCTCAAATTCTTTTTCTAATGACACAGACTTTTTAATATCCTCTTTATTTTCATAGAATCCTACTGCTAACCCAGCAAGGTATGCTGCTCCTAACGCTGTAGTTTCAAGTACTTTAGGTCTATTTATGCTTACATTTAATATATCTGATTGGAACTGCATTAAGAAATTGTTAGCACTGGCTCCACCATCAACTTTAAGATTTTTAAGCTCTAAGCCTGAGTCTTCTTTCATAGCATTTAACACATCTTTTACTTGATATGCTATTGATTCAAGTGTAGCACGAACTAAGTGAGCTCTGTTAGCTCCACGAGTAAGCCCCATAACAGATCCTCTTGCATACATATCCCAATACGGTGCTCCAAGTCCTGCAAAAGCTGGAACTACATATACACCATTAGTATCTTTTACACTTTCAGCATAGAATTCACTTTGCTTAGCATCATATAATATTCTTAATTCATCTCTTAACCATTGTATAGATGCTCCACCTATAAATATACTTCCTTCTAGCGCATACTCTACTTTGCCATCAACACCCCAAGCTATAGTTGTAAGTAATCCATTTTTTGATTCAACCATCTTCTCTCCAGTGTTCATAAGCATAAAACAACCTGTTCCATAAGTATTTTTAGCGCATCCTTCTTCAAAACAAGTCTGACCAAATAATGCTGCTTGTTGGTCTCCTGCACATCCAGCTATAGGAATTTCTGCTCCACCTAACATATACTCATCAGTGTTTCCGTATATATAGCTAGATGGTTTAACATCTGGTAACATACTTTTTGGTATATCCAGTATTTCTAATATTTCATCATCCCATTTTAAATCTTTTATATTATATAACATTGTTCTTGCTGCATTTGAGTAATCTGTAACATGCACCTTACCTCTAGTTAAGTTCCATATTAACCATGTATCTACTGTTCCGAATAATAATTCTCCATTTTCAGCTTTCTCTCTAGCACCCTCAACATTATCAAGTATCCATTTTATCTTAGTTGCTGAGAAATATGCATCAAGAATCAATCCTGTTTTATCTTTTATTTTATCTTTATATCCTTTAGCTTCTAATTCATCACATATCTGAGATGTTCTTCTACATTGCCATACAATTGCGTTATATACCGGCTTACCTGTATTCTTATCCCAAACTATAGTAGTTTCTCTTTGATTTGTTATACCAATACCACAAACTTGTTCTGGTTTAATGCCATTAGTTTCTAACACTTCTCTCATTACACCACTTTGACTTCCCCATATTTCCATAGGATTGTGCTCTACCCATCCTGGCTTTGGATAAAATTGAGTAAATTCTTTTTGTGACGTAGCTACTAAATTTCCTTCTTTATCAAATAATATAGCTCTTGAACTTGTAGTTCCTTGGTCTAATGCCATCATATATTTTTTCATATCGCTTTGCCTCCAATGATTATTTATTTTAAATCCTTGATGTATTTTAATTCATGTACTTTTTAACGCCTTTATCGAATACAAATCCTGCAAGAATAGCTCCTATTATAGGTCCTACTATAGGTACCCAAAAATACATGTCAGGTCCTAGTGCTCCGCTTCCCCAACCTGCTAAAACAGCAAACATCTTAGGTCCAAAATCTCTTGCTGGATTCATTGCAAAGCCTGTTAATACTCCAAAACTAGCTCCTATTATAGCTATTGTTATCCCTATAAAAACTGGTGCTAAATTTGACATAGGTTTGTTTGAATTTTTTTCTTCGCCTACTGCTAATATCACTATGACTAACAACATAGTTATGAAAGTTTCTACAAGTAATGCATCAAATGAGTTTAATGCAGCATTTGGATAAGTAGAAAATATACCTGCTGTAGTAAGTCCGTTTGAACCAGCTCTTACTATATTATTTGCATTCTCAAATGATAAGAATAGCTTATTAAATAATAAGTAAACTGTTGCTGCTCCTGCAAAACATCCTAGTATTTGAGCAATAATATATGGCAATACTTTTTTCTTTGGAAAATCTCTGTGTACCATTAATGCAATTGTTACAGCTGGATTTATATGAGTACCTGACACTGCTCCAGTTACATATATTGCAATTGTTACAGCTAACCCCCATATTATTCCTATTTCCCATTGAGAAACATCTGCTCCACTTAATACCATAGATGCTACAGCTCCACACCCTATAAAAATCAATATCCATGATCCAATAAATTCAGATATGCACTCTCCTAATAAAGTCTTTTTCAACTCAATACCTCCCTTGATATTTTATGTAATTAGTCAAATAAGGCAAAAAAACAGAGAGCTCCTATCATTTTTATAGGGGGCTCTCTCATCTCCAGCCAGTTATTAATTTAATTAAATGCTATCACGAAAACATTTTCCAGTCAATAAAATACTTTGTTAGATATTTAATAAACTAAACTGCTATATCAATTGAAAAAGCTACTTTTTTGTTAATTACCACATCTCAATATCCGTAGTAGATATAGCCATAGCTCCAGCTGATAATCCACCAATTATTTCTTCTTTTCTATCTATTAATCCTCCACATATAATAGGTACGTTAGGATAAGTTTTGTTCATTTTTTTTATTACCTTTTGAATTACACCTGGCATAATCTCTATTGCATCTGGTTTTACTCTCTTTAAACTTTCAATTGCATTCTCAAGAGACATAGAATCTATAAAGAAAAATCTTTGAACAACTTTTAAATCTAACTCTATAGCTCTTTTAACTATATTAGTTTTAGTTGTTATTATCCCATCCAAATTGAATTCTTTTTTCATATAATCTACAGCTATAGGACTAGATGAAAGCCCTGTTATCATATCAATATGAACAAATACTTTCTTATTGTGTTCATGTAAAATTTGTATTTTTTCTTTTAAAGTAAGGATATCTTCATTTAATAAAAAAACAATATCTCCGTCTGAATTTGCAGCATCTTCTAAATGTGCATCACCCTTTATCGCACAAATTATTGGGTTTAATTCTAATAATTCTTTCATATATGCCTCCTCGCTTTTGCTCCAATCTATTATTTATTTAAATTTAAAACAATAAATTATGTGTAGCAAAACCTTTGCCTTTTATAAAATTTATTATATCACTTTTTTTAAAATAAGATATTATTGTTTTTTAATTTTAAATTTTATTATAAAACATTTCTTTATAAAATATTTTATAAAGTATGTGTTTTTTGTTAGTATTTTATCATTCAGTGTAAAACTTCCAAAAATTTTTCATAAATAGTACATACTATATATTCATTTTTTATATAAATTTTATTTTAAATCACAAAATAAGCCCTCATATTAGTAAATTAATTTACTAATATGAGGGCTTATTTATATATCTAATTATTATTTTCCAAAATGTCTATTTAATAATCCTAAGAATGCTTTTCCATGTCTAGCTTCATCTTTACACATTTCATGTACTGTATCATGTATAGCATCTAATCCTAATTCTTTAGCTTTTTTAGCTAATTTTAATTTTCCATCAGTTGCTCCGTATTCAGCTTCTACTCTTGCTTTTAAGTTAGCTTGTGTATCTGCTACTACTACTTCTCCTAATAACTCTGCAAATTTAGCTGCATGTTCTGCTTCTTCAAATGCTATTCTCTTATATGCTTCTGCTACTTCTGGATATCCTTCTCTGTCTGCTTGACGACTCATTGCTAGGTACATTCCTACTTCTGTACATTCACCTGTGAAGTTAGCTCTTAATCCTTCTATTACTTCTGGATCTATTCCTTGAGCTACCCCTATTCTATGCTCGTCTGCCCAAACCATTTCACCTTTCATTTCTTCGAACTTATCAGCTCCTACTTTACATACTGGACAAATCTCTGGTGCTGTTTCTCCTTCATGTATATATCCGCATACTGTACAAACAAATTTTTTCATGTTTAAAATCCTCCCTGTATTTAATGTAATTTTTAATTTTCCACGTTAATTATCAGTAATTTGTTAACGTTTTTCCTAGTGCCTAAATATATACCCAAAATATGTTGCTTTAAACACATTTTTAGATATATATTTAAGCTATTTATCCAATCTCTATATATTATTTCCCAAAATGTCTATTTAATAATCCTAAGAATGCTTTTCCATGTCTAGCTTCATCTTTACACATTTCATGTACTGTATCATGTATAGCATCTAATCCTAATTCTTTAGCTCTTTTAGCTAATTTTAATTTTCCATCAGTTGCTCCATATTCAGCTTCTACTCTTGCTTTTAAGTTAGCTTGTGTATCTGCTACTACTACTTCTCCTAATAACTCTGCAAATTTAGCTGCATGTTCTGCTTCTTCAAATGCTATTCTCTTATATGCTTCTGCTACTTCTGGGAATCCTTCTCTGTCTGCTTGACGACTCATTGCTAAGTACATTCCTACTTCTGTACATTCACCTGTGAAGTTAGCTCTTAATCCTTCTATTACTTCTGGATCTATTCCTTGAGCTACTCCTATTCTATGCTCGTCTGCCCAAACCATTTCACCTTTCATTTCTTCGAACTTATCAGCTCCTACTTTACATACTGGACAAATCTCTGGTGCTGTTTCTCCTTCATGTATATATCCGCATACTGTACAAACAAATTTTTTCATATTAAAATCCTCCCTTTAACCTTATATATATTAATTTAATTAGTTTCTAAATTGTTGTTAACTTGTTATAGTATATATATACCCGTCGACTATCTTACTAAACATAAATTTTAAATAAATCTTATAAAATTTTTAATTATCATAATTATTATAAAATTTTAACTAAAATAACCAATTCTATTAAATGTTGCTTATATTTAATATACCAATCTATGTGTTTCTTAAAACTTATTTAATTTAATTTTTAATAAATTAAATCTACTTCACACTAAAAACATATTGTATTGCTAAAAGTAAATTTTATGTATTATTAACAAGCCTTCAATAAGTATAACTCAGTTAAGCGCAAAAAAGCTACCTATAATATAGATAGCTTTAAATTTATTTTTCTAATAATTCTTTGTAAGGCCAACCTTTTTGTCCATTTTCTAATATAAACATTCTGTCTGATTTTATTCCTTTAGATTCTAAATAGTTTATTGTATTTTTAGCTCCACCGCCACCACCTGGGCATACAACTACTATAGGATTATTATTTTCTTCTAACTTAGGTAAAACTGTATCTATCTTAGCTTTTTCTTCATCCTTTTCTGCTGGATAAGCATAAGTAGGTATAGTTCCCTCTATATGATGCTTATCATAGTCTTCTTTAGGTTGTATATCTACAAGTGTAATATCTTTTTTACTTTCTATTGCTTCTTTTAATTGATCTGCTGTATAGTAGTTATATTTCTTTTCACCTTCAGCAGATTCTTTATCTTTGCTACCACATCCAACTAGAGATAACGTTATCACTAGAAGCATACTACATAATAATAATATTTTCTTCATAATTCCCCTCCTGATTTGTTATACTATTAAATTTTAACATTATTAGACAATTCATTTCCAATAGTTTTTATCTATTTTAAACTTAAATTCAATAGTTTTTACCTATATTACCCATTTATATTTGTTTATCTTTTATTATCTCTTTATTTCATACCATAGCTACATAATTCTTTTTTTATTTTATACAACAAAATTGGTTAAGATTTAGTTTGCAGCGTAGCGGTCATTCAAAGCATCTTCCCTTATTTCTTCATATCTTACTGTACAAGCGTGATCTTTTTTATTTTATACATCAAAAAATGGTTAGTATTAAGTTACAATGCAGAAGTCATTTTAAAGCATCTTCTCTTATCCTTTAACTCATACCGTACAAGCGTAATCCTTCTTTATTTTGCACAACAAAAAGTGGTTAAGGTTTAGTTTGCAACGCAGAGGTCATTCAAAGCATCTTCTCAGCTTTATGACCCAAGTGCAAACTAAATCTTAACCACCGCAAATCCACGTAAAATAAAAAAGATTACGCGGCTACGTCCTACTCTCCCAGGCAGCTTCCCACCAAGTACCATCGGCGCTAAAGAGCTTAACTTCTGTGTTCGGAATGGGAACAGGTGTATCCTCTTTGCTATAATAACCACATAATCTTTATTTGGAGCGGGTGAAGGGGATCGAACCCTCACAGCCGGCTTGGAAGGCCGGAACTCTACCATTGAGCTACACCCGCATATATTTTGAATTAGTACTCTAAAAACTGAATAACATTTATAAGATTAAATAATCTTGGTCAAGTCCTCGATCTATTAGTATCGGTAAGCTACATACATTGCTGCACTTACACCTCCGACCTATCAACCAGGTAGTCTTCCTGGGATCTTACCCTTACGGTGGGAAATCTTATCTTGAAGTTGGCTTCGCGCTTAGATGCTTTCAGCGCTTATCCATTCCGTACATAGCTACCCAGCCATGCCCTTGGCAGAACAACTGGTACACCAGAGGTACGTCCATCCCGGTCCTCTCGTACTAAGGACAGGTCTCCTCAAATTTCCTACGCCTGCGACGGATAGGGACCGAACTGTCTCACGACGTTCTGAACCCAGCTCGCGTACCACTTTAATGGGCGAACAGCCCAACCCTTGGGACCTACTACAGCCCCAGGATGTGATGAGCCGACATCGAGGTGCCAAACCTCCCCGTCGATGTGGACTCTTGGGGGAGATAAGCCTGTTATCCCCAGGGTAGCTTTTATCCGTTGAGCGATGGCCCTTCCATGCGGAACCACCGGATCACTAAGTCCGACTTTCGTCCTTGCTCGACCTGTATGTCTTGCAATCAAGCTCTCTTCTGCCTTTACACTCTACGCACGATTTCCGACCGTGCTGAGAGAACCTTTGAGCGCCTCCGTTACTCTTTGGGAGGCGACCGCCCCAGTCAAACTGCCCACCTGACAGTGTCCCAATACCTGATTCAAGGTATCTGGTTAGAATCTCAGTACTACAAGGGTGGTATCCCAAGGATAGCTCCACCGAGACTGGCGTCCCGATTTCATAGCCTCCCACCTATCCTGTACATGTAGCACCAAAATTCAATGTCAAGCTACAGTAAAGCTCCATGGGGTCTTTCCGTCCTGTCGCAGGTACCCGGCATCTTCACCGGGATTACAATTTCACCGAGTCTGTTGTTGAGACAGTGCCCAAATCGTTACGCCTTTCGTGCGGGTCGGAACTTACCCGACAAGGAATTTCGCTACCTTAGGACCGTTATAGTTACGGCCGCCGTTTACTGGGGCTTAAGTTCACTGCTTCGGATAAATCCTAACAGATCCCCTTAACCTTCCAGCACCGGGCAGGCGTCAGCTCCTATACATCGTCTTGCGACTTAGCAGAAACCTGTGTTTTTGGTAAACAGTCGCTTGGGCCTATTCTCTGCGGCCACCTCGGGCGTTAACCCTAACGTGGCACCCCTTCTCCCTAAGTTACGGGGTCATTTTGCCGAGTTCCTTAACAACAGTTCTCTCGCTGGCCTTAGGATACTCTCCTCACCCACCTGTGTCGGTTTGCGGTACGGGCACCTTTAATCTCGATAGAAACTTTTCTCGACAGTGTGAAATCAGCTACTTCGCTACTTAATTTCGCTCCCCATCGTACCCCAGCATTATCATGGCGGATTTGCCTGCCTTGACTGCCTCAGTACTTAGCCACACATAACCAACAGTGTGGTTAGCTTATCCTACTGTGTCATTCCATCTCTCAAACGATTATCGGTGGTACAGGAATCTCAACCTGTTGTCCATCACCTACGCCTTTCGGCCTCGGCTTAGGTCCCGACTAACCCAGGGCGGACGAACCTTCCCCTGGAAACCTTGGGTTTACGGCCCGTGGGATTCTCACCCACGTCTCGCTACTCATGCCAACATTCTCACTCCTATACTGTCCACACGTCCTTACGGTCATGCTTCAGCCTGCATAGGAAGCTCCCCTACCTATCATAAATGATATCGTAGCTTCGGTAGTAAGTTTTAGCCCCGGTAATCTTCGGCGCAGGATCACTCGACCAGTGAGCTATTACGCACTCTTTAAATGAGTGGCTGCTTCTAAGCCAACATCCTGGTTGTCTATGCAATCCCACATCCTTTACCACTTAACTTACATTTAGGGACCTTAGCTGACGATCTGGGCTGTTGCCCTCTCGACTATGAATCTTATTACCCACAGTCTGACTCCCAAGTATAAAATAACGGCATTCGGAGTTTGATAATCTTCGGTAAGCGCAATGCCCCCTAGGATATTCAGTGCTCTACCTCCGTATTTCTCAACCTTGAGGCTAGCCCTAAAGCTATTTCGGGGAGAACCAGCTATCTCCGAGCTCGATTGGAATTTCACCGCTATCCACAAGTCATCCCCGAGCTTTTCAACGCTCGTGGGTTCGGACCTCCACGAAATTTTACTTTCGCTTCATCCTGCTCATGGATAGGTCGCTCGGTTTCGGGTCTACGACAGCAAACTTAACGCCCATTTAAGACTCGCTTTCACTACGGCTCCATACCTTAAGTACTTAACCTAGCTTACTATCGTAACTCGTTGGCCCGTTCTACAAAAAGTACGCGGTCACACATATAAAGTGCTTCCACAGCTTGTAAGCGCAGGGTTTCAGGTTCTATTTCACTCCCCTCCCGGGGTTCTTTTCACCTTTCCCTCACGGTACTATGCGCTATCGGTCACTAAGTAGTATTTAGCCTTGGAGGATGGTCCCTCCTGCTTCCCACAGGGTTTCACGTGTCCCGTGGTACTCTGGATCACATCTAAAGTCTTCTCGTTTCAACTACGTGGCTATTACACTTTATAGCGGAGCTTTCCAACTCTCTTCGTTTACGATACCTCTTTGTTGATGATGTGTCCGCAACCCCAGCGAAGAAAACTTCACTGGTTTGGGCTATTCCGCGTTCGCTCGCCGCTACTTACGGAATCGAATTTCTTTCTTTTCCTCCGGGTACTTAGATGTTTCAGTTCCCCGGGTTCCCCTCACTAAGCTATGTATTCACTTAATGATACTTAGACATTACTCTAAGTGAGTTTCCTCATTCGGAAATCTTCGGATCAAAGTTTACGTGCAACTCCCCGAAGCTTATCGCAGCTTATCGCGTCCTTCATCGGCTCTTAGTGCCAAGGCATCCGCCCTGCGCCCTTAATAACTTGACCAGTTATTAAAAGTGTTATTTTTTGAAGAGTTTTCTTCTCTTATAATTGGTTTATTTAATCATCACTAAATGTTATGCAGTTTTCAAAGTACTAAAGTACAATTAAGTACTAATTTTGAGAACAATAAGCTCTCAAAATTAAACAGTAGGCAATTACTCCTTAGAAAGGAGGTGATCCAGCCGCACCTTCCGATACGGCTACCTTGTTACGACTTCACCCCAGTCATTGGTTTCACCTTCGACGGCCGCTTCCTAAAAGGTTAGCTAACCGGCTTCGGGCGCCCCCAACTTCCATGGTGTGACGGGCGGTGTGTACAAGACCCGGGAACGCATTCACCGCAGCATTCTGATCTGCGATTACTAGTAACTCCAGCTTCATGTAGGCGAGTTTCAGCCTACAATCCGAACTGAGAATGGCTTTAAGGGATTAGCTCCACCTCGCGGCTTGGCAACCCTCTGTACCACCCATTGTAGCACGTGTGTAGCCCTAAGCATAAGGGGCATGATGATTTGACGTCATCCCCACCTTCCTCCGAGTTATCCTCGGCAGTCCCTCTAGAGTGCCCAACTTAATGCTGGCAACTAAAGGCAAGGGTTGCGCTCGTTGCGGGACTTAACCCAACATCTCACGACACGAGCTGACGACAACCATGCACCACCTGTCACCACTGTCCCCGAAGGGAAATCTCCGATTAGGGAGAGGTCAGTGGGATGTCAAGCTTAGGTAAGGTTCTTCGCGTTGCTTCGAATTAAACCACATGCTCCGCTACTTGTGCGGGTCCCCGTCAATTCCTTTGAGTTTCACTCTTGCGAGCGTACTTCCCAGGCGGAGTACTTAATGCGTTAGCTGCGGCACCGAGGGGGGTAACCCCCGACACCTAGTACTCATCGTTTACGGCGTGGACTACCAGGGTATCTAATCCTGTTTGCTCCCCACGCTTTCGTGCCTCAGTGTCAGTTACAGTCCAGAGAGCCGCCTTCGCTACTGGTATTCCTCCTAATATCTACGCATTTCACCGCTACACTAGGAATTCTACTCTCCTCTCCTGCACTCAAGTTCTCTAGTTTCAAAAGCTTACTACGGTTGAGCCGTAGCCTTTCACTTCTGACTTAAAAAACCACCTACGCACCCTTTACGCCCAGTAATTCCGGATAACGCTAGCCCCCTACGTATTACCGCGGCTGCTGGCACGTAGTTAGCCGGGGCTTCCTCCTCAAGTACCGTCATTATCTTCCTTGAGGACAGAGCTTTACGACCCGAAGGCCTTCATCGCTCACGCGGCGTTGCTGCATCAGGCTTTCGCCCATTGTGCAATATTCCCCACTGCTGCCTCCCGTAGGAGTCTGGACCGTGTCTCAGTTCCAGTGTGGCCGATCACCCTCTCAGGTCGGCTACTGATCGTTGCCTTGGTAAGCCATTACCTTACCAACTAGCTAATCAGACGCGGGTCCATCCTGTACCGCCGGAGCTTTGATACAAAAGCCATGCGACTTTCATATGTTATCCCGTATTAGTATACCTTTCGGTATGTTATCCGTGTGTACAGGGCAGGTTACCCACGCGTTACTCACCCGTCCGCCGCTCTCTCCGAAGAGATCGCTCGACTTGCATGTGTTAGGCACGCCGCCAGCGTTCATCCTGAGCCAGGATCAAACTCTCAAATATAATTTAAAAAGTTGTCCATCGCTCAGCTAATCATTATCTGAATATCTGGCTTGGTTGTTTGTGTTTAATTCTTTAAAAAAGAATTTTTATAATTAACCTACTGTTTAATTTTCAAAGTTCATTTTCTCTTTTGTGTTTCGTCCGTTTCTTAAGGACAAGTAATACTTTACCATCATTTGAAAATAACGTCAATACTTTTTAAAAACTTTTTTCTATATTTTTATTTATTTTATATGAAATTACCTCTTCTTCCTTCAAATTTCAACATTTTTAAACTGTATATTTTTTTAGTTCTTCAATGTTTAAATTTATAATTTCATTTAGTAATTGCTTTTTTCTAACTGGATCATCATATTTTTTTAAGATTTTACATCTTAATTCCCCTAGTAATTGTATATATTCTTCATAACTATCATCATAAACTCTTTCTAAATCTTTTTTTATCTTCGATGCTAATGATGGACTTTTTCCTGAAGTGGATACTCCTATAATAAGATCTCCTCTTTTAATGGTAGCTGGCACTATATAGCTAGATAATGTTGGATCATCTACTACATTTACAAGTTTATTTTTTTCAGCACAATACATGCCTATAGACTTATTTACATCTCTATTATTAGTAGCTGCAACAACAATAAAACTATTTTCTATATATTCTTCTTTATATTCATCTCTTATTAGTTCAGTTTTATTTTCTATATCTTTAAATCTTTCATCGAAGTCTAAAGATATAACCTTAACCTTATATCCAAAATCAATAAAGTTCTTTGCTTTCCTATAAGCTATTTTCCCACCTCCGATAATTGTTATCTCTTTACAATCTAAGTTCACCATGATAGGATAGTTCATTTTATAATTCCTTTCTATTCTTTTAATGTCTATTACTATTATATACCACCTACTTCTTTTTCTACCTCTTTTTGAACTCTTCCAAACGATATTTCTTTATCTTCTGCCCCTGTATATACGTACGCTTTAGTTAAGTCTTCAACCGTACTCTCTAGTTCTTGCATAAATTGAGTATATGCAAATTCAAATTTAGGATCACTTTCATCTTTTCCAAAAACACTATAAACTAGCGATTCTATCATTTGATCCATACCCCATAATTTAAGATGTATGAGCTCGTGAATTACTAAAGCTTCTAAGTTAGTATGTTTTCTGTTGAAATTATTTATCATAAGAACAGCTTGTTTTACATCTCTATCTATCTTTATATCTCCACTTTTTCTCCATTCTTTATCAACTAACTCAATTTTAATATCCCAATCTCTAATTCTAAGAATATCTTGCCACTTATTCAAATATTGTTCTACTAAATCTTTCTTTAATTCCATAAATACTTCTCCTTTTTAATTACAAAAATAAATAACTTTAATATGTTTATTTCTACAATCAAAAAGGAGTACCTCTATTTTTATTATAGAAATACGCCTAACTAGTAACTATTTATTATATTAATATATTTATATTAAATAAAATCTTTTTCAAACTCATCTATACAATCTTTTAGTAAAGTAGCACTATACGCCATAGAAGGTCCTCCTCCAAACCCAACTGCAACCATAGCTGCTTCCATTATTTCCTCTCTTGTAGCTCCAAGCTCTAATGCTGCATATGTATGGCAAACTATACAATACTCGCAACGATTATATATACCTATCGCTACACTTATAAGCTCTTTTGTTTTAGTAGTTAAAGCTCCTTCTTTATAGCCAGAGTTTAAAAGCCCCATAAATGCTTCTACATTTTCTTGGTTTGTTTCACTTATAGCCCCTAATCCTTCTTTAAATGAATTTAATATTCCTCTTACGTCTTTTTTCATGTTAAATCCCCCTTATGTTATAAGCCCTTAAAAATAGTTAGTATACTAACTTTATTTGTAAATTATACTATTTTAAAATATCACATGTAAAGGATATACATTTTTACTCCTATTTTTATTGATTAGACATATAGAAAAAAACTATAAACTTAACTATGTGTGTAAACAATATTGCTATGAAGTTATAAAAGTTTATAAATTAAAAAAAGTGTTGAATAGAAAATTTCTATTCAACACTTTTGATTATAAGTTATGAGCAGCCTTTAAAGCTTCATAACTAGCTTTTATAGTTTCATCTATTATCTCATCTGTATGAGCATTAGATAAGAACATTGCCTCAAATTGAGTAGGAGCAAGTAAAATCCCTCTATTTAATAGCTCCTCGAAGTATTTATTAAACATAGGTACATTACACTTAGTAACATCATCATAGTTATTTATTGGTCCTTCTGCAAAGAATAAACAAACTAAAGACCCAGCTCTATTTACAGTGTAATTTAATCCAAGTTTTTCAACATTTGATCTTAAACCTTCTTCTAGTTTTATAGCTTTTCTTTCTAATTCACTATAAACTTCTGGTCTATCTCTTAGTATTTCTAAGTTCTTTTTACCCATGTACATAGCTAATGGGTTACCTGATAAAGTACCCGCTTGATATACAGGTCCTACAGGAGAAACCATATCCATAATTTCTTTTTTACCACCATATGCACCTACAGGAAGTCCAGCTCCTATTATTTTCCCGAAGCATGCCATATCAGGTTCTATTCCATAATATCCAACTGAACTGTTGTAAGCTAATCTAAATCCAGTTATAACTTCATCAAAGATTAAAACTGTTCCGTATTCTTTAGTTATATCTCTTAAAAATTGTATAAATTCTTTTTTACCTGGAACAACTCCCATATTTCCTGCTACAGTCTCTAGTATAACAGCAGCTATTTCATTACCATGCTCTTCAAACATAGCTTTAGTAGCTTCTATATCATTATATCTAGTTACTAAAGTATCTTTTACAACATCCTCTGGTACTCCAGGGCTTGTTGGCACTCCATATGTTATAGTTCCTGATCCAGATTTAACTAAAAGCGCATCTGAATGTCCATGGTAACATCCTTCAAACTTTAATATTTTATTTCTATTAGTATAAGCTCTTGCTACTCTTAGTGCACTCATAGTAGCTTCTGTTCCAGAGTTTACCATACGAACTTGGTCTATTGCAGGGTAAGCTTCAACTATAAGCTTAGCCATATCAACTTCTATAGCTGTTGGAACCCCATAACTTGTACCTTTTTTTACAATTTCTTCAATTCCATCTACTATTTCTTTTGGGCTGTGACCTAACATAAGTGGTCCCCATGAACATATGTAATCTATATATTCATTTCCATCTACATCATATATTTTACATCCTTCTGCTCTATCTATAAAAACAGGGTCTAATCCTACTGATTTAAATGCTCTAACTGGGCTGTTTACGCCACCTGGGATGTACTTAGTTGCTTCTTCATATATTTTTAGTGACTTTTCATTTTTTCTCATTGGTGTTACCCCCTAATTAATTTAGCTATATCTTTTGCAAAGTAAGTGATTATTATATCTGCTCCAGCTCTCTTTATAGACATAACAGCCTCATATATAGCTGATTCGTTTAATAACCCTTCTTTAACTGCAAGTTTTAACATAGAGTATTCTCCACTTACATTGTATGCTACTAATGGTAAATCAAAGTTATCTTTAACTCTTCTTATTACATCTAAGTATGATAATGCTGGCTTAACCATTAACATATCTGCTCCTTCTAATACATCAAGTTCAGCTTCTATTAACGCTTCATTTGAATTAGCTGGATCCATTTGATAAGTTTTTCTATCTCCAAATGATGGAGCTGATCCTGCTGCATCTCTAAATGGTCCATAGAAACTAGACGCATACTTAACGCTATATGACATTATAGCTACAGTCTCGAACCCTTGTGCATCTAATCCTTCTCTCATAGCTTGAATTCTTCCATCCATCATATCAGATGGAGCTACCATGTCAGCTCCAGCTTTTGCATGACTTACAGCTATTTTAGTTAAATATTCTAAAGTTTGATCATTGTCTACATATCCTTTTTCAGTTAATATACCACAATGACCATGACTAGTGTATTGGCACATACAAACATCTGTAGTTACACACATATCAGGATCTATTTCTTTTATTTTTCTTATAGCCTTTTGAACTATTCCATTATCATTATATGCTTCTTTTCCAAACGGATCTTTTTCATCTGGTATACCGAATAATATAACATGTTGAATTCCTAAGTCTTTTATCTCTTTTATTTCTTCTTCTAGTTTATCTAAAGAAAAATGATATACTTCTGGTAAAGATGGTATTTCTTCTTTTATATTTTCTCCTTCTACTACGAATAAAGGATATATTAAATCATTTACATTTAATACCGTTTCTCTCACTAAATCTCTTATTGCAGCGCTTTTTCTTAATCTTCTTGGTCTTCTTAACATTGTAAATTCCCCCTAATTAATTATTTGTCTTCTATAATACAATTTATTAAATCATTTATAGTATAGTTAGTCGGCTCTTTATAAACCTTAAGTCCTAACTCTTTAGCTGTATTACTAGTTATAGGTCCTATAGATATTACTTTAGTATTTTTTAGTTTATCTATATTATCCACTCCTATTATATCAATAAAATTAGAAACTGTAGACGAACTTGTAAATGTAATATAATCTACATTATTTTCATTTAACAAAGCTATTATTTCTTCTTTATACTTATCTTCTATTTCAGTTTTATAAGTATGTACTTCTTTTACTGTACATATTTCACTTAATTTATCTATTAAAAAGTCTCTTGAATTCGCACCTCTTGGTATTAAAATACTATCATTACTGTTTAGTTTATTTTTTAATTCCTCATACATAGCTTCTGCTACAAATTTTTCAGGCACTATATCTGCTATTATCCCTCTATTTTTTAATTCTTTAGCTGTAGCCGGGCCAATAGCACATATTTTTATATTAGCTAACTTTCTTAAATCTAAATTCATTTCAGCCAGCTTATCAAAAAATATATTAACTCCATTTTGACTTGTTAAAATTAAGTAATTATAATTAGAAATATTGTTTATTTCATTTTCTAATTCTTTGTTGTCATCTACTTTTTCTATTCTTATTGTCGGTATTTCAATTGGATTACCTCCTAAATCCATTATCTTAGCAACTAAACTACTACTTTGAGTTCTAGCTCTCGTTACTAAAATATTTTTTCCAAATAGAGGTTTTTTCTCAAAGAAGTTTAGTTTTTCTCTTAAACTTACAACATCACCTACAACAATAAGAGTTGGAGGTTTAACTCCTTCTTTCATAGCTACATCATATATATTTTCTAGGCTTCCAGTAACTACTCTTTGATTATATCTAGTAGCCCAACTTATAAGCGCTACAGGAGTATCCTTTGACTTCCCTTCTTTGATTAATTTGTTGCTTATCTTTTTTAAATTGGAAATTCCCATTAAAAATACTAATGTTCCTTCATTATTAGCTAATGCATTCCAATTAAGTTCATCATTTTCATCATCTTTTAAATGACCTGTTATAACATGAAAAGAAGATGCATAATCTCTGTGAGTTATAGGTATACCTGCGTAACAAAGACCTCCTATTGCAGATGTTATCCCTGGAACTACTTCAAATTCAATTCCATTATCTAAAAGGAATTCAGCTTCTTCTCCACCTCTACCAAACACATATGGATCTCCACCTTTTAGTCTAGTTACAGTTTTACCTTCTTTAGCTTTATTTGTTATAACTTCATTAATTTTATCTTGCGGTAAAGCATGATTGCTAGATGCTTTTCCTACATATATAAATTCGCAATTTTCATTTGCTTCTTTTAAATATTTTTCATTTGCCAACCTATCATAAACTATTACATCAGCTTTTTTTATACATTCCATTCCTTTTAATGTCATAAGTTTATAATCTCCAGGTCCTGCTCCAACTAAGTATACTTTACCTTTCATAAGACTTAAACTCCTTCGAAATTAATTTTGCTAGCTCAATTCCTACTTCTCTAGCTTGAGACACTTTACCATTTATAGTTTTCGTTATAATTTTATTTCCTTCTTCATCTCCATATAATCCAGTTAAGACTATGTCCTCACCATCTACTTTACAGTGTGCTCCAACTGGAATATGACAGCTTCCATTTATTCCATCTAAGAATCCTCTTTCTGCTTCAACTTGTATCTCAGAAGTCTTGTCTGCTATACAACTTAATATATCTTCTATCGATGAGTCTCCTTTTCTTATTTCAATTCCTAATGCTCCTTGAGCTGGCGCTGGTATAACTATATCTTCATCTAAGTAGCAAGTAATTTTTTCTTCTAGACCTGCTCTTATAAGCCCTGCTGCTGCAAGTATTACACCACAAAGATTTTCAACTTCAATCTTTCTCATTCTTGTCTCTATATTTCCTCTTATAGGAACTATTTCTAAGTCTGGTCTATGATTTAAAAGCTGATATTTTCTTCTCTTGCTTCCGCTACCTATTTTAGCTCCTTTAGGCAAATCATCTAAAGATTTGTATCCTTCTTTTAAAATTAGGACATCCCTTATATCTTCTCTCTTAGGTACTCCTGCAAATTTTAATCCTTCAGGTAAGCTTGAAGGCATATCTTTCATACTGTGAACAGCTATATCGATTGACTTATCTAATAACTGTTGTTCTATTTCTTTAACAAATAAGCCCTTATCGCCTATTTTATCTAGAGATACATTTTGAATTAAGTCTCCCTTAGTTTTTATTATCTTAACTTCAAACTCTATATTCGGATGAAATTTTTTCAATTCATTTATAACCCAATTAGTTTGAGTAAGAGCTAAGTTGCTACCTCTGCTTCCTACTATAACTTTCATACCTAATCTCCTTTTGCCCATATTTATTATAAGTCAAACAGCTCTTCTACTATTTTTATATATTCCTCTTGCTTTCCACTATCTTTTATTTGCTTTAAATTTATTATTGGTTCTCTTACAAGTCTTTTAAGTGCAGAAGTTAACATCTTATCTATTATTTTTTTCTCTCTGCAATTTAAATCAAGTTTTCTATAGATATAATCTAATGTATCCTCTCTAATATCTGAACATTTATCATTTAAAGATTGTATTGTTGGATCTATTTTTATAGTATCTAACCATTCATTAAATTCTTCTATCTTTTCATCAATAATTAATTCTCCAATAGATGCTAATTCTCTTCTTTTTTTGTCATTTGCTTCACTTATTTTTTTTAAATCGTCAATATCATAAACTTCAATATTTTCAAATTCATTTAAGTTTTTATCTATATCTCTTGGTAACGCAATATCCATCATTATTAACTTATTTGAAGTTTTCGGCATTTCATACTTCTTTAACACTGTATGAGGAGATGCCGTAGCACTGATAACTATATCTACTTTGTCCATGACTTCATATCTATCTTCATACTTAATAGGAATTAAATTTTTATATTCATCTTGTATGTTTTTTAATTTTTCATAACTTCTGTTAGTCACATATATGTTATTTAGTTGCTCTTCTTCTAAGTGTTTCATCGCTAACTTACTCATTTTTCCAAGTCCAATTACTAAAGCATTTTTATTTTCTAAAGATCCCATCTTTTCTTTCAAACATTTGATTCCAATATAACTTATAGATAATGGTTGATGTGAAATCTTTGTTGTAGTTTTTATATCTTTTGAAACTGTTACAGCTTCTCTAAATAATTTATTAAATACTTTTTTACTTGAACCTAATTGTCTTGCAAAATCATGTGCATCTTTAACTTGTCCTAAAATTTGATCTTCACCTAAAACTAGTGAATCTAGGCCTGCTGAAACATTAAATACATGCTTAATGGCTTCTTCTCCAGTTTTATTAAATAAAAATTTTTCTATATTTTCTACATCGAAAAAGTCTTGGTAGAAGTTTTTTACAACTTCTACCTTATCTAAAATATTATTTGAGTATATATATACTTCACTTCTATTGCATGTAGATAATATAATAGCTTCTTCTATTCCATTGTCTAGTAAAAAATTTATACCTTCAATTTTTTGTGTATCTGTAAAAGATACATTTTCTCTTATGTTTATAGGAGTATTATTGTGATTAACTCCCACTACTGCAAAATCCATAAAATCCTCCAGATTTATCCTACCTTAGTATTCTCCTTGTTTACTAAAATCGTGGAAAAATAAGATATTTTATTTTCTAAATCAATCTCTTTTAAATCATTATACACCACTTCATTTTCTTGAGATGAATTACTAACTAATATAGAATATTCTAATAAATTGTTCTTTTCTAACTTATCAACTATATTTTTAAAGTTTTTATACACTTTCATTAAAACTATTGAACTGTAGTTTTCTAAAGCGTAATCTATCTTTTCTTCATCTATAGTGCATGGTACTATTATTAATGGCTCTTTATCCATGACTAACGGGAAATTTTGATTTGATGCAATATTTGAAAATGATGAAATACCAGGTATAGTCTCAACATCAATTTTGTCTATAAGTCTTTCCATTATATATACGTATGTGCTGTATATCATAGGATCCCCTAAAGTTACAAACCCAACATTTTTGCCATTTTTAACATCTTCTACAATTTCATCCGCTACTCTATTCCAAGCAATTACTTTTTCACCATCATTAAAATTCATAGGAAAATGCCTTTGCTTGATTTTAAGCTGTTCTGGCAAATACTGTTCTACTATGCTTAATGCTAAACTGCTTCCTTCTCTCTTTGACTCTGGTGTGTATAATATATCCAGTTTTTTCATTGTATTTACTGCTTTTACTGTAACTAATTCACTATCTCCAGGTCCTGTTCCGATTCCATAAAACTTAGCCATTTTAATTTCCTCCCCCATTTAAAGCCTCTACACAATCTAATGCATGCTTTACAAATTTATTTTGAATTGCTTCATTTTCTCCTAATCCCTTTAAATGTATTTCTGTTTTAAATCCATTTTTTATTAATATTGAATTCCAAGAGTCATCTTCATCTCCGGCCATATCATTTATTGCATGATCTCCTGCAACCAACATAAAGGGCATTAGCCTTACTTTTGAAACTTTATCTTTTTTAAGATTAACTATGACTTCATCTATTTCAGGGTAACCTTCAACAGTCCCAACATATGCTTTAATGTTTTCTTGCTTTAGCATATAATCTAATGCTGGATAAGCACTATGAGCTTCATGTTCTGTTCCATGTCCCATAAGAACAATAGCTTCATCTTCTTCTAATTTTGGTATTTGTAACTTTAAAGCTTCTACTGTTTCCTTATAATCGTCAATTTGACTTAAAAGTGGTCTTCCTAATGTTATTTTTTCAAACTTATCATCATATTCACTTATTTGTTTTTTTAACTTTGTATATTCCTCACCACAAATTATGTGTAAAGTTTGAACTATTACTTCTTCATATCCCTCAGCATACAATCTATCCAGTGCTTCTATTGGGTTTTCTATGTGTATGTTGTCTCTATTTTTTAATTTTCTTATTATCATATTTGATGTAAACGCTCTAAAAAAGTCATATTCTTTAAATGCCTCTTTTATCTTACGTTCACATACCTCTATAGTTTTTTCTCTTGTTTCTTTGTAACTTGTCCCAAAACTAACAACTAAAATTGCTTTTTTCACTTTTAATCCTCCACTATGAAATTCGTTATATTTTCTATTTCATTAACTACTGTCTTATAATTTACCTTTTCTCTTACTATAACTACTACCGGTATATTTAAATTCTTAGCTGCATTCACTTTTTCTAAAAATCCACCTTCTATACCACTTTCTTTTGTTATAACTAAGTCTATATCGTAGTGTTTATACATTTGCTCGTTTATAGCTTCACTAAAAGGTCCCTTCATAGCTATTATATTATCTGCATTCAACCCTACATCTTCACACATCTTAATTACATCACTTGTTGGCAAAACTCTTGCTACTATATTTTTATTTTTAAGATTTTTTACAAACTCGCCTATAGTTTTACTTCCCGTTCCTAAAAATATATTACTACCTAATTCATTTGCTTTTTGATAAGCCTCTTCAACACTTTTTACTTCTACTACCTTTTCATAATTTAAATTATCTAAAAGAGATTTTCTTTCATATCTCAAATATTTTATTCCTAAAAAATCTGAAACTTCGATAGCATTTTTTGATACTTCTATTGCATATGGATGCGTTGAATCTATCACTAAACTTATTTTGTTATCTTTCATAAACTTAGTCATATAGTCTCTATCCATTCTCTTAATTACTATATTTTCAGCACACTTACTAGCTAAGTCAGCTCCATAGTTAGTAGTTACAGAAACTATATAATCTTTTTTTAGACTATTTAGTAGATTACAAACTTTTATGCTATCAGATGTTCCTCCTAAAACTAAAATCATATATTATAACCTCTAGGCGTTATCATTAAGTCTTCATGTATAAAAGTAGATTTGTTTCCTATAATAACCATAGTAGTCATATCAACTCTTTCAAAATCCATAGTTTCGAATGTACATACAAATTTTTCTTCTTTTTCTCTTCCTACATCTTTTACAATTCCAACTGGAGTTTTTCCATCTTTAAATTCACTCATTATTTTAAATGCTTTATTTAAATGTTCACTTCTTCCTTTACTTCTTGGATTATATAGACAAATTACAAAATCAGCTTCTGCAGCTAATCTTAACCTTTTTTCTATAACTTCCCAAGGAGTTAATAAGTCACTTAAACTTATATGGCAAAAATCATGCATTATCGGTGCTCCTAATATTGCTGCTGCACCTATACTAGCAGTCACTCCTGGAACAACCTTTACTTTTATATCTTCTTCTTGTGTTGTTAATTCTAATATTAACCCTGCCATACCATATATTCCTGCATCTCCACTACTTATTACAGCAACATTTTTTCCTTGTTTAGCAATTTCTACTGCTTGTTTACATCTATCTATTTCTTGTCTCATTCCATTTTGTACTACTTCTTTATCTTTAATAA